>QHPZ01000060.1:0-3339 GCA_003219225.1 Verrucomicrobiota bacterium
TCCCGCCAAGGTCCTCTCCGATCTCGACGCCATTTTCGCCGGCGCTCGCGCCGCCCAAGTCGCCGCGCGTCAATAACGGTTGCCGGCCAGCGCTATGTCGGTGCACCGCTGGCTCGCGTAATCTATTGCAACCGCGGAACACTGCGGGACAATCAGCGCATGTCGCGGGTGCCGTCGTGGTTGCTGGTGACGATTGTTTGGGCGGCGATTTATTTGCCGGCGCTCGGGCTCTTCGAAATCAAGGGCGAGGAAGGGCGGCGGATTTTACCGGCGATCACGATGCTGGACACCGGCAACTACATCGTGCCGAAGGTCGGCGGCATGTCGTACTTCAGCAAGCCGCCATTGGTGAACTGGCTCATCGCCAGCTCGTTTAAAATCTTTGGTGTTCGCACTGAATGGGCGGCGCGGTTGCCGTCGGCGCTTTGTGTGCTGGCAGTGGCGCTCGCGTTTGTGACCGTGGCGCGCGCGAGTTTGGGCACGCGTGGATCGACAACGACAAGGCACGGTATGCCGTCGCCGGCATATCGGCGGATCGCCGCCATCATCGGCAGCTTTTGATAATCTATCGCCGGCCAGGGCATGTTGCCTTCGCGCATGTAAGTTTCAAAGCCGAACTGGTTGCGATCAATACTGACAAAAATGATCTCAAACTCGGGATGCTGCGGGGCGACGCGATTGTAATAATCAACGAGCTGCGGGGTGAACTTGCGGCAGGGGCCGCACCAATGCGCAGAGAAATAGAGCGCGATCAGTTTCTTTTTCTCGAGCGCATCATCGTCGAACCGGGCGATGCTGCCGTTGTGCCAATAGACCAGATCCCCTTTGACGAGCGGGTGAAGAAAGTGGCTCGTGGTCGCCGGCGGCATGAGCGCGGCCGCGGCGCGCTGCTGCGCGATCTGGCTTCGATAGAGCGTGTCGAACTTGCGCGCTTCTTCGGCTGCGTCGGCACGGCGCCTGTCTTCGGCGGCAAGTTTCTCTTTCGCGGCGTTCGCCTGCTCCGGCGGAACAGCATAAGTGCCGTTCTTCAATGCGCTGATTAATTCCGCCGTCGCGCCTGCCTGATTCAGCGCCGTTTCCTTTGGCTGATCGAGCGTGTCGGCAAAACGGCGCGCAGCCAATTCTTTCATGACTGCGCCGCTCGAATAGCCGGTGCGCAACATGAGAGCGACGTCTTTCGCGGTCAGCGCGGCCGGGCCTGCGTGCGCAGCGAAGCCAGCAACCAGAAAGACGAACACCCAGACCAACCCACGGCGCATCGTGAATTAGTGAGCAGAAGACGCGCCAGTCGGTCGATTTAGTCCCCGTGCAATTATTCGTCGGCTCGGTCCGAGCCGGACTGGCGTTTGAGTCTCGCCCGACCAGACAGGTCGCTTATCGCGACGCGGATCTGGGCGGCGCGACGAGCGCGAACTCGCGCCGATATTCCGGCTTGCTTTTGGCAGCGGCTTCGGCGAATTGGCGCGCCTCGTCGAACTGGCCAGTCGCGCTGGCAAAAACCGCGCAAAGCCATTGTCGATCGGCGGCGTCGGGTGTGTCCGGCCAGATGAACGACGCGGAGACGGCGAGCAATTTTTGTGGCGGCAACTTGGCCCAGGCCAATCCCGCGATTCCGTAGCGGGTTTTCAACATCAACTGGTCGGCGGTCGCGCTCGCGATGCCGGTGTACTCAACGCGGTCGAGGTCAGCGAGTGCGCCGGAGAACTGCTTCTTATTAAGATCGACAATCAGATTGTTTTTCCACCGAGCCAACCACTGTGCTCGTTTGCCGAGCTCGACCTGCATCGCGCGGTCCTTTGCTTCGGCGTTGGCAATCGCCGCGGCCGCAGCGAGAAAATCGTATCGCGCGAGTCGGTCGCGGTACTGACTCACTGCCACATCCCAGGCGCTTGTCGGCCCCCAACCTTAGGCTGGTTTTTTGCCTCGCCGGAAAGACAGCGCGCCCGGCTTACCCGCGATGAACACCGTCCCACCCGCAGCCAGAACCGCAACGACGAAAAGCGCGGTCGCAAAAGCGAGCCGCCGCAACCACGGATGGCGCGCGCGCTCCGCTTTTTTGAAATCTTTGAGGGCGCGCCCCACTTCCGCTTTCTGCGCGCGTTTGATCGCGCGTTTGGCAGTTTCGAATTCGGCGACCAGCTCGTCGTAGGAGGAGAACCGCTGGCGCGGATCGGGCGCGAGCATGCGCTCGAAAACGTGCGCTGTTTCCTCGCAGATGTTCGGCATGGCCGCCCGGAAGTCGAGTGGCTGATACTTGAGCTTGCGCAGTTTCACGGCCGAATTCGTCTCCGCCTGGATTGGCGGTGTGCCGGCAAGCGCGTGAAAGAGCGTCGCGCCGAGACTGTAAATATCGCTGCGCAGGTCCTCGGGATGATTGTGCAAGCGTTCCGGAGCGACGTAATACGGCGTGCCCCAAACCTGCGCACACGCCTCCGGACTTTGCGCCGCGACGGCAGCCAGGCCAAAGTCGCTGATCTTGGCCGTGTCCTTGTTGGTGAAAAGAATGTTCGCCGGTTTAACGTCGCTGTGGATGAGACCTTTCGCGTGCGCGGCGCGCAAACCTTTCGCAACCTGGATACCGGTTTGCAGCACACGCTCTTCGGACAAAGATTTTTCCCGTTCGATCAAGTCATCCAGGCTGCCGCCCTCGACCAATTCCATTACGACATAGAACTGCCCATGGTCGCTCCCGAAAGAAAATACGCGCACCACGTTCGGATGATTAACGGCCGCGGCGAGGCGCGCCTCTTCCTGCAACTGTGCGGCGTGATTCACCGGTCGCGCGTGGTGTCGCGCGCCTTATAAACCGTCCCCATGCCGCCGACGCCGAGCGTCTCGACCAGGACAAAATGATCGAACGTTCGTTCGGCGCGCACTTTTCCGCCACACTTCGGGCAGGGCACGCGGGCCAATGGCTGCGCCGCCGTCGTGTCGATAACCGTGCCGCAGGCCAGGCACGCTTGCGTCGCAGATGGGTTTTCCTCAGTAGTCACTCGATCCGACTGTAACATTCACAAGTTTTGCAGCAACGAACCGGCCATTTGAAAACATCAGTGGAAAGATCGACAGTCATTAAACTGGTAGCGGAGAAAAAAGATGCGCGGCTTCGTCTCGATCGCTTTCTCGCCAGTCAATTGACAGGATATTCGCGCGCGCGACTGCAGCAATTGATCCGTGCTGGATTCGTGAGGCTCAACAGGGCCGCCGCGCGGCCGCGCGATCTCATCCGCGACGGCGATGAGATTGACCTCCGCGAGCCACCGCCCGAAAAGATCGACAATCGACCGGAAGCAATTCCGCTGGAGACTCTTTTCGAAGACGACGATCTCATTGTCATCA
>QHPZ01000060.1:3666-5166 GCA_003219225.1 Verrucomicrobiota bacterium
GGCGCGCGGCCATAACGGAGTATCGCGTCGTTCGCTCCTCGGCCGAAATGAGTTTGATTGAGTGCCGATTGCACAGCGGCCGGACCCACCAAATCCGCGTGCATCTTCATCATCTCGGTCACCCCGTGCTGGGCGACAAAATTTATGCGCCAAAGTTCGCGAAGAAATTCCCGCGGCAAATGCTGCATGCCCGGAAGCTTGGCTTTCGGCATCCGCGCACCGGCGAGTGGAAAGTTTTCCAGGCACCTCTGCCTGATGACTTCGCCGATGCAATGACACGACTGTAGCGGCGCTCTATGAGCGCCGTTTTTGTAATTCCGGCGGTCATAGACGGCCGCTACAGGCATTTATGCTCCCTTTTTCCGCAGCGCCGAAATCGAAACCGCGACAAGCGGCGGAATGCCGATGAGAGCGCGCATCCAGGGTTCGCTGTGCCATGGCAAAACGAAAAGCCGCTCGTTCCAAAACAAATAGTAGGCAAAGAGCGTGACCGAGAGAATATGCCAGGCGTAGGCGCGCCGCCACGTGGCCAGCGGCAAAATCCAGGTGCAATACCATGGATGCAAAACGGGAGTGAGGACGAGCGCGGTTCCAAGCGCCCAAAGCATGCCGCGTTTCCAATTCCGAACGAAGAGCAACGAGACCGCGATGACGGCCATAATAATTTTCTTGGTGCCGATTGGCCCAGCCGGTATCTTCAATCACCCACCAAAAGAGATCGTTGAGCCGCTGGATGTAAGTAGACTGGCCTAACGAATCCCAAATTCGTACTTTAGGAAATCCAAAGGGCAAACCGAGCAGTGCCGGAATCGCCACGCTGATCGGAAGAACGACCGCGCGCCAGCGGAGCGCGAACACGCAAAGTAGCAAAAGCAAAACTGGGATGAGCTCGAAGGCGATGGCGATGCCAAAAAAGGTGGCGGCTCCAACCGCCCAGGACCACTTGCGCGTTGATTCAGGTTCGGTTGTCGATCGAATGAGGCAAAGAATGCCGCCGACGAGCGGCAAGATCATGAGAATATCGAAATGGGCTGCGCCGGCAAAGCTATAAGCGAACAGCGGGTTCCACGCGTACCAGGCCGCATGGCGATATCGATCATCACCGCCGAAAGCGGCCGATCGGAAACGCCGGTAAAAAATCGGAACAATATCTCGGCTCCCGGCGCGTAACTGGTGCGGACAGTAGGGTGATTGATTTTTGATGATTCCGGAAAACTTCGCCGAAGCGCGTCGAGATTCGGATCATCGGGCGCAATCAGATAAGGATTAAATCCGGCGCGCTCGATTTTTCCTTCCCACTCGTAGCGCCATAAATCGTCGCTCGGCGCAAGGGGCAAAGCGATCACACGAAGGGCAATTGCCACCGCGAAAAAAAAGACCGCTTGTTGCCGCTTGCCCATGTCGATCTTGTTCGCCGTAGCGAATCCGTCCTCTAGCGGAAAATTAGAGGCAGCGATCCAGTAGGCGATTCCGGAAAGAAAGGCCGCGACTACAAATTTC
>QHPZ01000013.1:0-1904 GCA_003219225.1 Verrucomicrobiota bacterium
CCGTCACGAACGGAAAGCCGCGTAACTACAGCCGCCGCGGTCTGGGCGGCGCATCGCTTCGACCAGCGAAGCGGCTACGAGCTTGACACTTAAGATCGACATCGTTCAGCCTGCTCCGTCATGAACGCCCTCAATCGATTCGCTGACCCTATTTATTGTATTGCACGGTTTATTTTTGGTTTGAACTTCGCCAGTCACGGCGGCCAATTGCTTTTCGGCATGTTCGGCGGCATGCCAGGCTCGGATAAACCGATCTTGCAGTTGTGCGGCTGGATTTGCTTGATCGGCGGATTTCTGATCGCGTTCGGCTTGGTCACGCGGCTCGCCGCGTTCATCTCCAGCGGCACAATGGCTGTGGCTTACTTCATGGTGCATGCGCCGCACAGTTTTTTCCCAATCGCCAATAAGGGTGAGCTCGCCGTATATTATAGCTGGTTTTTTCTCTTCGAGTTTTTCTACGGCGCTGGTCACTGGAGCATCGATGCGATGCTGAAAGGTAGGGCGCGCTCGCCGAGCGCGCCGTCGACCTAAGATCGACATCTTCATTCCGATGAGGCGAATCGCATTCGCAATCGCTCTTGTTTTCGTCACGCACTTGCTGCGCGCCGAAGTGATCAAAGACTTTGGCCGTGACCGTCTGAACAATTCGCCGCGACACGCCGATTGGGTCGATATCAAATCGGGCGACCGCACAATCAAAGCCTTCGTCGTTTATCCCGAGCGCAAGGACAAAGCGCCGGCCGTGCTTGTGGTCAGTGAAATTTTTGGACTAACCGATTGGGTGCGCAGTTTGTGCGACGAGTTGGCCGAGAACGGTGTCATCGCGATCGCGCCCGATTTGCACGGCGGACAGCAGTTCGAAGACCTCGACGCCGCGCGCAAAGCGACCTCGGCTTTGCGCAAGGAGCAGGTCAAAGCCGATCTCGATGCCACGGCCGATTACGTACTCACGAAAATTCCGTCGTGCAACGGCACACTCGCCGTGTGTGGATTCTGCTGGGGCGGGGGAGTGACGTTTCAATACGCGACGGCGAACCCGAAATTGAAGGCCGCATATTCTTTCTACGGGGTTGCGGTCGATAACGCCGAGGACGCCGCGAAAGTTGTTTGTCCCGTTTACGGCTTTTACGCCGAAAACGACGAGCGAGTGAACGCGACCATTCCCAAAGCGGAAGAACTCCTGAAAGCCGCCGGCAAAAAATACGAGCCCGTCATTTACAAAGGCGCCGGTCACGGTTTCATGCGCGCGGGCGAACCGAACAACCCGGATATGCGCGAAGCCGATCGAAAAGCCCGCGACGAAGCCTGGCCCCGCTGGAAAAAATTGCTCGCCGAGCTTCGGTAGGGCGAGACTCTGTCGAGCCGACGAATTCCGCCCGCTGACATTGTTCGTCGGCTTCCGCGAGCGTCGCTTTACCGGCTTCAGCCGTTTGTCATGTCGAGCAAAGTCGAGACATTTCTTACTGTTCGCGAGCGAAGCGAAATATTTTAAGAATTAGAGATCCCTCGACTGCGCTCGGGATGACAACAAATACATTCGATCTCCAGCCCACGTTAATCGGCGAGCTACTCGAGCTGCGTCCACTGCGGCCGGATGATTTCGATGCGCTTTTTGCCGCCGCAGGCGATCCGCTGATTTGGGAACAACATCCCGAGAGCGACCGCTACAAACGCGAGATATTTCAGAAATATTTCGACGGCGCAATCGAGTCGAAAGGGGCTTTCGCGATTATCGAGCGAACGTCCGGCCGGATCATCGGCAGCTCGCGCTACTGCCATCTCAATCCAGCCGAGAGCGAAGTCGAGATCGGCTGGACCTTTCTGAAACGCGCGTTCTGGGGCGGCCGTCACAATCACGAGCTGAAAAAGTTGATGCTCGATCAGGCATTTCGCTTCGTCGATCG
>QHPZ01000013.1:1941-7914 GCA_003219225.1 Verrucomicrobiota bacterium
ATTTCTCAAGAAATCCGACGCGCTCGAGCCCGATGGAAGCGCGCGTCTGGTCTTCGCGATCGAGAAACGTGATTACATCGCCAGCGTCCTGTAGCCGGGTTCCTGTGGGACGCGCGCGCTTTGGCGATTCTGTAGCGGTGCTCCTCGAACAAATCGGCGCGATCTTTCACTCGCTTTCCAGCACAATCTTGCATCCTTCATACGAACAGCGTGTCGTCTTTAGACGGTAGCCGCCTTTCGTCACAACCACGGTGTCCGGAAGTCCAACTGGCTCCTGTGGCGGCACGATGAATCCCCATTGCGTCTCGGAGGGAACGTCGAATGAACCATCAGTTGCTGTAAACACTGTAGCTTTCGGATGGTCTTTGATGGTGACGCGAGCGCCGGACAGCGGCTTCTTAGTTCCAGCGTCGAGCACGTAACCGCGAACGTGCAATGTAGTCGGGATGGGAAGTAGACAGCCACAAAGCGAAACCGCTATTGCAAACGGCAGAATCCCTTTCGCTATCATTTCGCGCTCAACAACTCATCCACTAGCGCCTGGGCGTCGTAGAACGTTGCGTAACGCTTTGGTCATGGCGGCGGAATCCACGTCCACGGCGCCGCCTTGTCGCATGAATTAATGCGGCGATCATAGACCGGCGCTACAGACGTGATTAGCTTTTTGGTGCTTTCCCGAGATATTTGCCGAACAGCGACACTGAAACTTTCCCGTACTGGTCAACGTGTACATCAACCACCGCTGTGTCAGACGCCGACTCGTATCGGAGCGTTCTGTAAAGGTGAATATAGCTGGGACGGTCATCCCTCTCTGGCTCTGTGTGTCCGCCTCCAGGCTCAAGAATACAAGTCGGCTCGCCAAAAACTCTGATCGCATCCGATTCCGTCTTGATATCTTTAATCACTTGGTGCAGCCGCTCGGACTCTTCTGACGACACGGTTGCGAACATTTGAGGACGCAATGATTCCGGTGCTCGTCCGGCGCAGAACGGACAATGATAGATCTGCAGCGAATGACCATTTGATGTCCTTAGATGGTATTCGTTCAATTCCGAGTCGAATTCGATTGGACAGTTCGGATCGTGAGCAGCGCGTTCCAACCATCGGCAGTTGCAGAACGGAAGTTCCTCGCGCGGCATAAAGCTAGCGTTAATGCGCGCTCAGCAACTCATCCACAAGCGCCCCGGCGTCGTAGACTTTGCGCAACGCTTCGGTGATGGCGGCGGAATCGACGCTGACGGCGCGAGCTTGTTTGTCGCTGAAGATGCAGTCGAGGACAAGCGATTGAATGTTGCCGTCAGTCGGCATCGGAAACGAAATTGAATGGGGTCTCGTGATTGAGCGCCGAGCTTTTGTCGAGCCACCGCTGCGGCAGATCGAACGGCGGTTTGTTCTCGTGCTCGGACGTGCGCTCATACAATCCGGCGAAATTTGTGAACGCGGGGATTTGTTTCCCATCTTCTTCGTAGCCGCGCACTGTTCCGTAGGAGAGGCGGAGGGTGAACGTCGCATCGGGATAATTGCTCGTCCCTTCGATGGCGAAACGCGCCTTCGCGATCCCGGCATACGCCTGCTTCTTAATTTCCTCCTGCGCGTCGTGCAGTTTGCGCACCTCGCGCGCGGGGCCGTCGATGAGTCGCGCCACGTCGAGCATCGGGTCGCCCGCGCCTTTCAGCGCGGCGGCATCTTTAGCGTAAAGCTGCTTTCGAAAATCGACATCCTTCAGCTTCGTGCCTTTCACCAGCTCAACGGCGCGAGCGCGCGGCGATTTGCCGGCGAGGACTTGTTTCACGAGCGGATCGTTCGCGCCGAATTTTTCGGCGAAATCTGTCATTGAATCGGTCAGCCGCAGGATTTCGTAATCGTCGTAGACCGGCTCGGTCGAAAACAGCGTCAACTCGAGCGATTCCTTCGCGCTGTCGCGAAAATCCGGAATCCGGTCGCCGTTGGGTTTCGCGCGTTCGTCCACCGCGCGGGTGAGCAGGCGCGCATATTTGAACAGCGTGCCGTAAAACGCGCGCGGCCCGCGGTAGCCGACGGTGATCGGCCGCTCCATTTCAAGATAATCGTAGCGGGGAGAAAACTTCGCGATCTCGGCCTGTGCTTTTTTGATGCGGTCGTAAGCCGCGATTGTCGATTTTAGTTTTGGGTCGCGCGCAATCGGATCGCGCAATTTTTACTCGCGAGCCTGAATCGCCGCCCAAATCTCGGGATCGAACAGCGCCGCGACGTAGCCGTCGTAGCGTTTGCGATTGTTAGCGTCGCCAAATTGGTCGTCGCGCGCTTTGCGTGCGTTTTCGAACGAGCGCTGGCCCCACGCGTTGAGCAAACTCTCGCGCCGATAGAAAATCCGCAGCCATTCGGGAACTTCGCGGTCGCGACGGTCGGCCAATTCATCGACCGTGAGTTGTCGATCGGTGCGACCGGGGCTGCCGCTCACAAACGTCAGCTCGCCGTCGCTCGGCCCGCGCGCATTCCATTTCAGGTAATTGTCGATCTTGGCAGGCTGACCGTTTTCGTAGACGCGAAAGAAACAGATATCGAGATCGAAGCGCGGGTAGTCGAAATTGTCCGGGTCGCCGCCGTAGAACGCCATCTGTTGCTCGGGCGCGAAAACGATGCGGATGTCGTCGTAGCGTTTGTAGCGCTTTTCGATTTGGGCAATCGCGTTCCCGCGCGCGGCCGCGGCGGTATCGGGCGACATGCCGGCTTTGACGGCGCCGTTCACGCGCGCGGTCACGTCTTCGGTCGACACGAGCACGTTGAGCTCGAGATCGGCGCACTTGATTTCCTCCGCCTGGGTGCGCGCGTAAAAACCGTCTTTCAAATAATTGTGCTGCTCGTTCGAAGCCTTTTGCAGCGAATCGGCGCCGACATGATGGTTGGTGATCACGAGTCCATTCGCCGACACGAACGAGCCGCTTCCGCCGGAATTGAAGCGGACACTGGATTTTTGCAGATGTTCGAGCCAGTCGGGTGTCGGCTCGAACTGATATTTCTCTTTCAATTGCTTGAGCGGCGGGTTGTTGAACAACCACATGCCCTCATCGGCCGACAAGGAGGACAGCACGAACACACCGAGAATGAAAACGAGAGCGCGAAAGATCATTGCCAAAACTAGACGACGATAGCGGCCGACGAAATGACGAATTCCGAATGACGAACCGGCAACCGCAATCCGGCCGGTTCGCTTTCTTTATTCACGTGATCAATTCGTTTCGCGCACGCCGCTCACTCGTGCGACGATGTTGTAGCCACGGGCCTGTGGCCCGTCGGACGTGACGGCGCATAGCGCCGTGGCTACAGGTTTTCCATGTATCGCTCGCCGCAGCGCAAAATTGACAAACTGGATTTCATCATTGCCGGCGCACAAAAATCCGGGACAACGGCGCTGCATTATTACCTGCAAAAGCACCCGCAGATCACGCTCGGCGATCAGCAGGAGATCCATTTCTTCGATAACGACGAGCTTTTTGCCGGGCCGGTCGATTACGAGCTGTTACATCGACATTTTCCGCCGGTGAAGAAAGGCACGATCGCCGGCGATTGCACGCCGAGCTATCTCTATCACCAGCCCGCGATGGAGCGGATTTGGAATTACAACCCGCACATCAAGCTCATCATTCTACTGCGGAATCCCATCGAGCGCGCGTTCGCGCATTGGAACATGCAGCGGTTTAAAGGTCGCGAGCCGCTCGACTTTCTCGAGGCGGTGCAGAAGGAAGAAAGTCGAATGAAGGACGCGACAGCGTTGGCAGCGCGTCGAATTGCATATGTCGACCGAGGGAAATATTCCGCGCAGCTTGAGCGCGTCTTTAAATTTTTTCCACGAGAGCAGGTCAAACTTATCAAGTTCGAAGAATTTCGAGACAACAATCGTGAGACACTGGATTCAATTTTTGCTTTCCTCGGAGTGAGACTGCTGCGCGCGATCAGGAGCAAAGATCGGAATGTGGTCCCCTACGAGCGAGCGATGACGATCGAGGAACGAAAGGACCTCTACGCGATTTTTGCCGGCGAGATTGCAAGAGTTGAGCAAAGGCTCGGTTGGGATTGTTCCGATTGGAAGCTGTAGTGGCCGCTGTCCCCAGCGGCATTGCACCGCTATTGGTTGCGAAGGTCGATGGCGCATCCCAGCGTGTTATATGCTGCGGCCTGTGTCCAAAAGATAAGGTAAGGTCTGGTTTGAGTAGGGAAGCAAACGCCCTTGGGGTTTGAACAGACACAATTATCCGGAAGGATGATGTGGTGGACAAGGCTGCATGTGTCTGGAGGAGCCGCAGGCGGTTTGCGCGTGACGTCAACAATGATAAGCACGACGACTATCGCGACACCGATAGCTAAGAGCGCGACGACAGCGCCCGCCCCGCTAAAACTGATTCTCTTTTTGCGCATGGAGGAGCCCTCCTAATTTGGCGCAATCGTCCCGCCGCTCGTCCCTAGGTCAAACCTATTTGTGGAGAGGAAGCGCGAAGAGCCGGCTGGGAAATCGCAAAAGATTTTCGCAGTTCGTACGTGGCAACCAGATGTGCAGCTGGATAATTATTCAATCTTTATCGGCGCGCCCGGCGGTCGCGCCCTACCCTTGTTTAAATCGCGGGCGCCGATTTGGGTCGGCGGCGAAGAGGGCTTTGGAGCGGACGATGCGCGCGCCTTCGGTCTGAAAACAGGCGCGTAATTCCGGCGTGAAAAAGAACGAGCCATCCGGCCGCGGATTGAACTCGAGGAAGAGCCGACCGTTCGGTTTTAGAAATCGCGTTCGGATGTCGTGAATGAAAAATTTCCAATCGACTGGGGTCCATTCTTTCCATTCTCCGTCTGGTCCGCGGCCCAGGCGGTGAAAACAGACGCGATGGCCGGTGATAAGATCGAATTTTTCTTCGAGTTCGGGGAGCGGCGTTTGCGGATTGATTCGCGAGATGACGCGGCGCACGCCAAAGAACTCGGTTATCCCGCCGAAGAGCGGGTTCTCATCGGTATCGAGACCGAGTCCCTGATGGCCGAAGAATTGGCAGACGTAGAGAAAATAGCCGGGGCCGCAACCCAGATCGAGAATCCGCAGCGGCGCGGGGCGATCGAGCCAGAGATCTTGCACGCGTCGCACATTCACGCCAACCCAATAGACCGCGTCTTCGTAGGCATTGATCTTGCGCGCGCCGGCGCGAGGCGGGTAACGCTCTGGCAACGCGGCCAGCTTTTCGCGGTCGATGGTGGCGAGGATTTTGCGTGCGCTGATCGGATGCGTGCTGCGGCGAAGGTGTTCCCAAAGACTCTGGAACAGCTCGATAGAAAATAACTTGTCGATCTTGCGCGCGAATCGCACCGGGAAAAATGCCGCCGATGATGAGACAAACAACTGAAAAAATGCCCTGAGCGCTGGCCGCTGTGCAGCTAGTCAGGTTCTTCTGCCGCCTCCGCTGAGCCGTCGTCGGTTGCGTTCTCTTGCGCCCAACCCCTGCGTTGTTGCAAATCGTTCCTAGGCTCATCGACGGCCAGGCCGGGATCGCGCAGGATTGCCTCTACCACCGCCATCAGCTCAGTGACGGTTTTGTCGAGGAGTTGTTGTTTTTGTTCATCCGGTGGAGAAACGTCGAAGTCGTTAGGCTGGAATTCGCAGCCAAGATCGTCAGCAAAAACGTCTTGCCAGGACGCGCCCCAAGCGCGCTGCGCGAAAGCGTTGTTGTCGGCGCGACACTGTTCTTCCAGTTGCCGAGCCAGCACGTTGGTCAGTCCACAATAGCCGCTATCGGCCAAGCCTCTTTTTTCCAAGTAATCGCTCAGTTTGCTTTTGCACCGAGTGGCTTGCCGCCACTTCAACGCTATGCCCGCGCCGACGAAAGCGCGCGCCACACCGCGCAGGGCGGCCACAGTAAAAGGACCCGCGCCCTCATTGCGCCGGACAGTAATATTCGGGAACTGCCCGGGATCGATGCCGACCGCGCGGAGAAAGGTCGGCACGACGTTATCGGCCAT
>QHPZ01000261.1 GCA_003219225.1 Verrucomicrobiota bacterium
GGTATTGATGGTGATGCCGCGCTCTTTTTCCTCGGGCGCATTGTCGATCGACTCGTAAGCGCGCACTTCGGCCATGCCTTTTTTGTTGAGCACACTGGTGATCGCGGCCGTGAGCGTGGTCTTGCCATGGTCAACGTGGCCGATGGTGCCGACGTTCACGTGCGGTTTGTCGCGTTTAAATGCTTCTTTAGCCATTTGGGTTCTCCTTTTTCAGTGTCACTAAACTACGTCTTTCCTTCCAACTGTCATCCGGCCGCGAGCTCGCACTGGAGCCCATGACCGGGATTGAACCGGTGACCTCGTCCTTACCAAGGACGTGCTCTACCAACTGAGCTACATGGGCCGCTCTTCGTCATCGCGACGCTCCGCCCGCGGGTGCGGACTGAACCGGTTTGCTTCTCGCTAGAGAACTAAAAATCCCAAAGCCGACTCAAACTTGCATTTGAACGACCATGGGACCGCTTCGTTCCCGCAAAAAGCACCGGCAAGCTAGCCGTGCCACCCTGGGTGTCAAAGGAATTTCTGCGACACAACCGCGACTCTCGCCCGTACTGTAGCGTGCGCTGTCTCAGCGCATTGCGCTGGTGCTGCGACGTCATTCGTGCGATCCGCTGAGGACAGCGGACTCTACAGCCCGTAGCTACCGAATTATGTGACTGGTTGGCTCTGCCTTGCCGCGCGTGACGAAGCGCAATACGACCGCAATCACGATGATCAAAGCGAGGACAATTCCGATGTTCACCGGCGTGATCAGACCAGGTTTTTCTTTCGGTGTGGGCGTCGGTGGCGGGGCATTTTTCGCCGCCAGCATGCTTTGCGCGTACTGCAACCGCTGCACGGTGTCGTAATCGTCCGGCTTAAGTTTTAACGCCTGCTGGTAATCGGCGATCGCCTTCTCATAGTCCTGTTTCAAGGCGTAGGTGTAGCCGCGCCGCGCGTAATCCGGTTCGTAATTCGGATTCTTTTCGAGTGCGATCGTGTAATCGGCGATCGCTTCGTCGAAACGCCGGAGCGAGCGCTTGGCCAGTGCGCGCTCGGCATAACTGAGCAGATTGTCTGGTCTTTTTTGAATGGCGATATCGAAATCGGCGATCGCCTTTTCCCAGTCCTGTTTACCGATCCAGGCGAAGCCGCGGTATTCATAAAGCACCGGGTCGTCCGCCTTGAGCTCGGCCGCTTTCGCGAAATCGGCCAGCGCGCCGTCGAAATCGTTTTGCATCCGCAGCGCGTTGCCGCGCTCGCGATACGCCAGCTCGTCATTCGGCGCGAGCTCGATTGCCTTGGTGAAATCGGCTTGCGCCTCGGGCAATCTCCCCGCATCGCGATAAGCGCTGCCGCGGTTGGTGTAGCCGAGCGGGTCTTTTGGATTTTCCTGGATCGCTTTCGTAAACTCCGCGATCGCGGCGTCATATTGCTTGGCCTGGGCCAACTCGGTTCCGCGAGTGTTGTGGCCGCTCGCGCCGTGCTCGGCGGCAAAAGTCCGGCCCAGTTGCGCGAGCAGAAAAATCGAAGCGGTGAGGCAGGTGATGACGTGTTTGTTGGACATTGGGTTCTCCTCCAAAGCGTAATTTTTGCGCGATTAATCGGTGCTAAGCGAGCAAATTAACGCACCGCATTGAGCGACGAATGAAGCAAATCAACACGTCCGAAGCCGGCACCAGCGCGGAGCCGCGCGCGCGCACCAGTTTCGGCAAAGGCTACGCGGCCGTTTTCACCACTGTCGTGATCTGGTCGATGCCATCGCTCTTTCAATACTACCTCGTCCGCTATTACGAGCCGTGGTCACAGAACCTTTATCGTTACTCGATCGCCTTTCTCGCGATCGCGCCGTTTGCGCTGCTCGATTTCCGCCGCCGCGGCGTCAGGATCGACATGCGCGCAGTCGGGCTCTGCCTCATCCCCTGTATTCCAAACGTCATTCACCAAGTGACGCAGGTCGTTGCCCTGTTTTACGTCGGCCCCGGTGTCTACGCCATTTTCACCCGCTCGTCTGTCATTTTCACGGCGCTGCTCGCGCTCGCATTTTTTCCCGAGGAACGCCCGGTGATCCGGCAATGGCAGTTCCAGGTGGGAACGCTGCTTGGGCTGCTTGGCGCATTCGGCGTGATCTGGTTTCAACGCAGCGACGGCGCGGAAGATCGACATCTTGCCTGGCCGGGCGTGTTCATCGCGTTTACCGCCACGTTTTGCTGGGCGCTCTACGGGATTTTCGTCAAACGGCCGTCGGCTCAACTCGGCTCCATCCGCAGCTTTACTCTAATCAGTTTCATCACGTCCGCGCTGCTTTTCCCGCTGACTTTAGTTTTCGGAAAAATCGCTACCCCGCTCCACGTCGGCATTCACGTGAACCTCATTTTGATCATCTCAGCGGTGAGCTGCATCACGCTCGCTCACGTCCTTTATTACATCGCCATTCGCGAGATCGGCGTCGCTCTCGCGCAAACTCTGCAACTGCTCTGCCCGGTCGGCGCAATGGCGCTTTCCGCGTGGATCTTCCATGAACGGCTCGCAACTGCGCAACTCTGGAGCGCCGCGATTCTTTTGGCCGGCGCATTCCTCGCCATGCGCACCAAACCGGTCGCGACAACCGAGTCGGCAGAAAATATCTGAAGATGCAACAACTCCGCCGTGGAGTCGGGACGCTGTCGCTCGTTTTCATTCTGTTTTTCTGCACGTCGGGTGGGCCGTACACGACCGAGACGCTGATTCATCAAGTCGGACCGGGACTTGGTCTGCTCATCTTGCTTCTCGTCCCCCTGATTTGGTCGGTGCCCGAGACGCTGATTGTCGGCGAGCTGGCCAGCATGTTGCCGGAGGAAGGCGGCTATTATCGCTGGGTCGACCGCGCGTTCGGCCGCTTCTGGGCGTTTCAAAACGGCTGGCTCACCTGGATGTATTCGCTCGTCGATATGGCGATTTACCCGGTGCTGTTCAATCAGTATCTGCGTTACTTCGTTCCTGGATTGAACGCGCGAGCAGAATGGCTCGTGGCGCTCGCGGTTGTTTGGGGCGCGACCTGGATTAATTTGCGCGGCTCGGTCCGCGTCGGCCGCGTCTCGATCGTCGCGGGCGCGTTCGTGATGCTCGGTTTTGTCGCGATGTCGATCTTCGCTGCGCCACACATCAGCCATGTTCCGTGGCGACCGTTCGCGTCCGAAAACGTCCACGGCTTCGGCGGACTCGCTGTCGGAATTTCAATTGCGCTTTGGAATTACATCGGCTGGGACAATCCTTCGACCGTGCAGGGCGAAGTGATTGACGCCTCGCGCAGCTATCCCCGCGCGCTCGCCGTTGCATTGCCGCTCGTCACTCTCGGTTATTTCGTGCCATTACTCGCCGCACTCGGCGCGACCGATTGGACCACCTGGGCCGAAGGCGGTTGGCCGCAGATCGCGGCCGGCGCGGCAGGAACCGCAGGGCGCTGGGTCGCGATGTGGATTGCGCTCGGCGGAATGGTCAGCGCGCTCGCGCTGTTCAATGCGCTCCTGCTCAGCTATTCGCGGATACCATTCGTCCTCGCCAGCGATCGTCTGCTGTCGCAAGCGCTGGCGAAGCTCGATTCGCGCGGCACGCCCCGTACCGCGGTGATCATCTCCGCGATCTTCTATTCGGTCTTCGTGCTCGTGCCGTT
>QHPZ01000262.1 GCA_003219225.1 Verrucomicrobiota bacterium
AACAGCTCATATGTTTTCGGCAGCACACCGGCGAGCTGTGGGTTGTCGCGCTCGATCGCACGCATCGCGTCGTTCACCTTCGACCCGATGTTCGCGCCTTCCGGGAGCTTCAGCAGAAAATCGAAGCGTGCGTCCGGCGCGAGGAAGATGATCCCTTCAGCCGTGTATGCGTTTGGATCATTCAACCGCGAACCGCGTCGACTACCTTTCTCTTTTTTCTCCAGGCTGGCGCGTTGCTTCGCGAATCGAACTTCCGCAAATCGCAAAAAGATAAGGCCGAGAACCGGCCCAGAATATTGTTGCGGGTTTAGACCCGAGTTAGCTCGCAGTTGGTCAGCTGCCTCCCAAAGTCGCTTTTCGAGCTTTCCGTTTGCTTCGTCCTTTTCTGAAGGGGCGATCCATTGCATGCGCGCGCAATTTTAGCCGAAGTTTTTTCCACTGAGTAGTGGAAAGAGCCGGGATCAGGCAGAAATCAGAGCGACTTCGCCGCTTCGACGACGTGCGCGGCGTCGATGCCGAACTCTTTCATCACTTCTGCGCCGGGCGCGCTGAGGCCGAAGCGATGGAGGCCGATGACTTTGCCGTCGAGCCCGACGAATTCATACCACGTATCGGGCACGCCGGCTTCGATGGCGACGCGTTTGCGGCAGCCGTTCGGCAAAACTTCTTCGCGGTACTCGGCCGACTGGCGCTTGAAACGTTCAAAGCATGGCATCGAAACGACGCGCACGCCTTCGCCGAGCTGGTTGGCGGCGGCGAGCGCGTGTTGGAGTTCGCTCCCGCTCGACATGATGATGAGCTCGAGTTTGCCTTTTTCTTTTTTCGCGATGTAACCGCCGCGCCGTACGCCTTCTCGGCGCAACGTAAGAACGACATCATTGAGGATCGGAACGGTTTGTCGGGTCAGCACGATCATCGTCGGCCCGTCCACGCGTTCCATCGCGGCAACGAATGCGCCGGCCGTTTCTTCCGGGTCGGCGGGACGAATCAGATCGATCTGCGGCATCACCCGCACTGAACTCACTGTCTCGACCGGTTCATGCGTCGGACCATCTTCACCGACGCCGATTGAGTCGTGCGTGAAAATGTAAACGTTCGGAAGCTTCGATAACGCCGCGAGTCGGATGGAGGCGCGGCAGTAATCGGTGAAGACCATAAACGTCGCGCCGGACGCGCGGAAAATTCCGTGATACGAAATTCCGTTCAGGATCGCGCACATCCCGTGCTCGCGGATGCCGAACCGAATGTTGCGGCCGCTTGGATCATCGCGGGTGAAATCTTCCCCCTCCTTGATATAATTCATGGTCGACCCATGCAGATCGGCGCTGCCACTCATGAGCAACGGCATCTCGCGCGCGATCGGCTGCAAGACTTCGCCGCCGGCTTTGCGCGTCGCCAGCTTCGCGTCTTTCGGGAACTCGGGAATTTTTGACAGCAAATCGGCCGGAACTCGGCGTTGGACACCGTCGTCGAGCACCTTCGCTTTATCCGGATTCGCGTCGCGCCAGTCGTTGTAGGTTTTTTCCCAGCGCTCGTAATCAGCGAGCAGTTTCTTTTTGTGCTGAGCGAAGTAATCGCGCACCTCCTGCGAGACAAAATAATGCTCCTCCGGCAGGCCGAGACCTTTGCGGCCGGCATCGACGAATTTCGCGCCGGCTTCGCCATGCGCTTTGTAAGTGCCGGCGACTTCGGGAACGCCTTTGCCGATCAATGTGTGCGCGATGATGAACTGCGGTTTTCCGTTGTTCCGCTCTTTTGCAACGTTGAGCGCGTCGAGGAACTCCTGCATGTCCTGGCCGTCGATCTCCTGCACATCGAAGCCGTAGGCTTTGAAACGCATGCCGGTGTCTTCGCTCTGGGTCGCTTTCGCCGGCGCGTCGAGCGTGACCGCATTGGAATCGTAGATGACGATGAGATTGTCGAGGCCGAGGTGTGCGCCGAGCGCGCTCGCTTCCGAGGCGACGCCTTCCTGCATGTCGCCGTCGCCGGCGAGGCAGATGATGTGATTGTCGAGAATCTTGTGCTTCTCGGTATTGAAACGCGCCGCCGCCATTTTTTGCGAAACAGCGAAACCAACCGCGTTGCCCACGCCCTGGCCGAGCGGGCCGGTCGTGCATTCGACACCGGGTGTTTCGAAAAATTCCGGATGTCCTGGCGTTTTCGAATGCAATTGCCGGAAACGTTTGATCTCCGACATCGGCAAATCGTAGCCGCTGAGGTGCAGCCAGGCGTAGAGGAACATGCTGCCGTGCCCGGCGGAGAGAACGAAGTAATCGCGATTGATCCAGCGCGGCTCGTCCGGGTTATATTTGAGCGCGTAACCGTAAAGGACAGCGCCGATTTCGGCGCAGCCGAGCGGCAGACCGAGGTGGCCAGATTGCGAAGCTTGGACGGCGTCCATGCAGAGGCCGCGCGCTTCGTTCGCAGCGTGCGAGAGGATTTCGGTGTTCAGGCTCATGCAGCGGGAGCAAAACTTATGAGTTCACATTTCAGGTTGCGCAAACTCTTTCCGGCAGAGGCAAGATCGACAACTCCATTTCCCCTGCTGGCAAATGCGACGCCAAAATCTAGAATCTGATCGCACATGGATCAGCCGCTGGTTCTCAACGTCGTTACAAATCTCGAAGCCGTTCTGGCCAGGTTGCCACAGAAAATCCGAAAACCGGTTCTGCGTGAACTCACGCCATTGAAAGAGCTGTTTCCGCAAATCGTTGCCCGAACTGCTGAGGCTAATTTTCGATCTTCGCCACGGCGAACAAACGCCGGCCGCAGCGCTGCCGATTTTTCGCTGGCAGGAAATAAACGCGGGCGGCCGCGGCAAGCTCGCGGTGCTCGATGGGCGCGGCGCGCTCGATTCGACTGGCGCTGAACTCGAAACGGAACTGAAACGCGATGCGGCCGACGTGATCTTTTTCGTGCATGAGACCGCCGGGAAGCGGCGTGCGAACAAAACGGAAATGGAAAATCTGCGCGCCTGCTTGAGGTGGAACGACGCCGGCGGGCGTGAAATAAAGATTGTGGGAGTCAGTTTTTCATCGCGCGGAGCAACAGCGATCAATGCGGAGCCGAGCGAACTTGCCGCCCGACTGGCCGAAGCGGTCCCGGACAGCAGCCGCTTGATCACGACGTCGGCTGTCGATCCGTCCGACACGTCCTCCGGTTCCGCGCGAGAGTTGATGTCGATCTTGACGCGAACATTGCCGAACGAAACCCGGATCGAACTGGCGCGCATCACGCGCGATCGTGAGCAGCAACGCGAGCTGGCACAGGTATTAGTGAAATCGACATGCGCGATCTGCGCAGCGATTGGCGCGCAACCGATCCCGCTGGCCGATCTGCCGATTCTCACGATGCTCCAGCTGGTGATGGTCTCCGGCATCATGTACGTGAGCGGCCGGGAGCGTAGTTTACGTGCGGCAACCGAATTTATCGGCGCGATCGGGGCAAACCTGGGTGTGGCGATGCTGTTGCGAGAGGGGGTGCGTGCGATCCTCAAGTTCGTGCCCGGCTGGGGCAACATTGTCTGCGGCATGGTCGCGGGCGCCGGCACGTATGCAATTGGGCGCGCCGCTACCGCGTTCTTTATCGAGGGGGCTTCTTTGAAAGAGGCGCGGCGCACCTATCTCGCAAGCCGGCAAAAGCCCAGACGCGCCACCATGCGCCTAGCAAATCGCGCGCAGACGTCGAACGAACCGGCCGAATAAAATTAGCCGGCGGTCGTCGCGTCTGCCTTTGGAATAACTTGTGAATAACCTCGCCGGCACGGCATACTTTGTTCACAGCTTTTCGTGAATAAAATGGCAATTCCGTTCTCTTTCGCCGGCTGGTTGCCGAGGCTACGATGAAGCTCTCCGAGATCCCGGTGATTCTTCAGGAAATCGGCGTTTCGCCAGTCAAAAAGCTAGGACAAAACTTTTTGCACGATCAGAATCTCGCGCGCTGGATCGTCGATCAAGCCAATCTGACTGCTGAGGATTATGTAGTCGAAATCGGACCAGGTCTCGGCGCATTGACGGAATTGATACTGGACAAAGGGGCGCGTGTGCTGGCGTTGGAAAAAGACACGCGGCTGGCGAATTTTCTGCGCGCGCGTCTTTCGCATCGGCGACTGGAGCTACGAAATGTTGACGCCCTCGATTTCGATGTGCGCGATTTGTATTGCGAAGGACGGGTCAAGCTGATCGGCAATCTTCCGTACAACATTTCAAGTCCGCTGTTGACGAAGTTCGTAGATTATCCTAGCCCTATCTCACTGTGGCTGTTTACTTTACAAAAGGAAGTCGCCGCTCGCATTTCGGCTGCACCTTCTACGCACGACTACGGCGCTCTGACTTTGCGCGTCCAGTTACATCATCGCGTCGAACTGCTGCGCACAATTTCGCCAACTGTTTTTATTCCGCAGCCAGAGGTCGCTTCCGCGCTCGTGAGCATCTCTCCGCGCAATCCTCTTGAGCTGCCGGCGTGTGATGATCAACTGCTGATAAGTCTGGTGCGGAGCAGTTTTTCGCAGAGGCGGAAGCAATTAGCAAAAACGCTCGGCACGCACGCGATCGATTGGGAACGCGCTGCCGCCAGGCTCGGGTTCGATACAAAAGCGCGCGCCGAGGAGTTATCACTCGAGCAATGGATTGGGCTGGCGAATGAAATCGCGCCCATGTCTACAGGCGCGGCGCAGTCTTTTGGCCAGGAACGTTTTCCCGTGGTAGACGAGCTGGATCGAATCCTGCGCTATGCCTACCGCGTCCAGGTGCATGGGGATAACTTGCGCCATCGCGCCGTTCACATGCTCATTTTTAACCAGGCGGGCGAGGTTTACCTGCAGAAACGCGCCCGCTGGAAAGATCGACATCCGCTGCGGTGGGACTCGAGCGCGGGCGGGCACGTCTGCGCGGCCGAAGGCTACGATGAAGCCGCGCGACGCGAGCTGCAGGAAGAACTTGGGATCGAGGTGCCGCTGGAAAAAGTGCTCAAACTTCCTGCTTCGCTCAAAACCGATCAGGAATTCATCTGGCTTAATCGCGCCAATGTTCAGAATCAACTGAAGCCGAACCGCAACGAGATCGAAGTGGGCGGCTTCTTCACTCCAAAGATTGTTGACGGATGGATGGCGGCGCGGCCGGAGGATTTCACGCCGGCATGCATGGAGTGTTGGCGAGCGGCGCGCGAAAAATCAGCGATCAATCCCGCAGCTTGAGTTCATCGCCGTTGACGTCGCCTTCGTCGTGTCGATTTGTTCCGTCTGCTCGCAGTTAGGCCTGCTGGTTTGCGTTTCGCCAAAGTCCGCAAAGCCGCGCGTCTGAATTTTCGCGCCGCGCGCCGCGCGCCTTCTTTCCCGCCATAAAGCGTGTCACTGAACATCCTAGTCAACACCGACGTGCCGCGCAGGAAATGCACCTGAAAGCCGTGGGTTTGCTTCCTGGCGCGCGCTTTGGTGTCGATGCGCCGAATGTTTGCTTCCGAATCGGGATTTGGATGTCTGGCCATATCAGTTAAATCAACCTAACGAGCGCCGAGCCGCGAGCAATGGCGGGTTCATAATCGATTCAACCCCTGGCTGGCGGCGGTAGTTTCCACGCTTCCCATTTTTCGCGGTATTCGTCGACCGGCAACAGCGCATAGCACGGATGACGCGGCGCGCGCAGCCATTTGACCAGCCGAACAAGATCGGCTTCGGCCATGGTCGTG
>QHPZ01000264.1 GCA_003219225.1 Verrucomicrobiota bacterium
AGACCGAGATCAAGCCGATGGATAAGGCGAGTGAAACGATCCTCGCGCTCAAACCCGTGATCTTCCACTACAAAAAAGAGCTTGATCCCGAAGCCATCCCGCAGTTTGGCTTGGTGGCCGAGGAAGTGGCGAAGGTGAGTCCCGACTTAGTGGTGCGAGACGATAAAGGTGAAATCTATACCGTGCGCTACGACGCGGTGAACGCGATGCTGCTGAACGAATTCCTCAAACAGCATTGCCAGATGCAGGAACTCCAAGCGACACTTGCCGAACAGCAGAAGGAAATTAAAGCGCTGAAGACGGAATTAGAAACGCAAGAATAATTGCTTCTGTCTCGAGACGCCTTAACGAGCGGGAAAAGCTTCGCCATACTGTGGCAGCTTATCCGTAATCTCATCCCACGGCGCGCGATCCGCGACGAAGGTGTGAAATTGCGGGCGAATGCCGGGATCATCGTCGAACGCGCCCATGCGGGTTGAGACTTCCGCGCCTTCGGGCCAATCGCCCCCGACCAAGCTCGACCCGCAGTTGACGCAAAACGCTTTGACCGCGCCTTCGCCTTCGTAAACCTTGATCAACTCTTCGCCGGCAAGGAGCCGAAACTGCTCGCGCCGCACGCGCGCCTGCGTGCAAACGGCGGTGCCGGAATGTTTGCGACAGCGCTCGCAGTGACAATGACTTGCTCGGATAAATGGCGGCTCAGCTTCAAAACGCACTCCGCCGCACAGACAACTGCCCCGGATCAACTTCTTCATTTTAGCTCTCCGCTGATTAAGACGAGACGTACGAACTGCAGCATCGCAATCATCAGAAGGACAGCGATCGCGGCGAAGAAGGGCCAAAATGCGTTCAGCATGATCGCATTGTAGAGCTGCAAAAGCGTCACCGCAGACCCGATCGCTGCAGCCGAGTAAAAGAGCGCGCGACTGCTGCCGGCTTGCACAAGTTCTTCAGGAGAAAAGCGGCGGAAACTTTTTGAATAACTCATCGCGGCCAGCCAAATCAGGAGAAAGGCGAATCCGCTGCAGTATCGCCAGATCCCGCCTGGCGAAATATTGGCCGTCAAAAGCATCATGCCGATAAGCGAGAGCGCGAATGGCATCCCCGAATTCAGCAACAAAATCCGCAGCCTAAATTTGTCGATGTTAGTCCATTCGTGAACGGATCTGCTGCGAAAGGCGACCACGACTCCGGCAAAGCCCGCGAGCGCAACCGCCAGTTGCGCGCTCGCGCTCAAAGCTTCACTCGGCGGCATGAGCAGCTTGCAAATCCGACGCGGCGAGCAATCGCTTCGATGCGGTGTTGCGCCACGCCGCGAGAAGCGCCGCGCGCACGTTGTCGATCTTAGCGGCAGGCAGATGCACTGTCGTATAGCCGCGCCGGCCCCATGCGCCGTTCACAGCGCCAAACACGGCCGGCTCGCGCGAAATGAAACCCTTTTGCTGTGCTGGCGTCAGCTTGACCACGGCCTACGCGTCGTTTGGGTACGCCAGCGTCGCGAAAATCCGGATGATGCATGTGCGCCGATTCGGTCGCCTCCGGCAAAGCGAGCGCCATCTGGCGAAACTGCTCCGCCGTCATCTATGACTCGCCAAGTTATCGGTGCCGTCCTTCAGCTCGGCGAAGATCAGCCGGCCGGCACTGGTTTGGAGTGCACTTGAGACGACGACGGTTCTGGTTTTACCCAGATGCGGGCGGGCGTGATTGACTACGATCATGGTCCCGTCGGGTAAATAGCCGACGGCCTGATGTGACTCGCGACCTTCCTTGACCAGGTTCAGTTCGATCTCGTCGCCGACTACGAACGTCGGACGCAACGCGTGCGTCAGATCGGACAGGTTCAGCACCGGCACCTGTTGCAGTCGCGCGACCTGACCCAGCGCCTGATCGTTCGTGAGCAGGCTCGCCTTCAACATTTTCGCGGTGCGCACCAGCCGCGCATCCACGCCAAGATCGACATCGTGCTCGGCGCCGCCTTCGTGGATGGTCAACTCCACATCGCGCGAGCGTTGCAGGTCGTTCAAGATTTCCAGACCGCGCCGGCCGCGTTCGCGTTTCACCGGATCGCGCGAATCAGCCAGGGCCTGCAGTTCGCCGAGGACAAAACGCGGCACGATTAACGAGCGGCTGACAAATCCCGTTGCGCACAGATCGGCGACACGCCCGTCAATGATCACGTTGGTATCGAGCACGAGCGGCTGGTGCTGGGTGGCTTCGCGCGCGAAGCGCACATACGGAATGATGAGCGAGAATTCATCGCGATTACTGCGCATCGCCAGCATCATGCCCAGATAGCCAAACGTGCAATACACCACCAGACCGATCGCCCATTGCGTCGGCGCCGGCAGGTAGGCAAAAATGTGCGACGCCAGCAGCAGGGTCGAGAAGAGCCAGCCGAGCAACAGCCCAAAGGTGGCTGAGGAAAAGGCGCGCAACGAGAAGCCTTTGAGCAACCGATCGATCAACACGACAACGAAGCCGAGCAACAGGCCGAGGCCCACGCCCGGCCACATGCTGGCGCGCAGCTCCGAGGAGGCGATCGCGCCAATCGCCGCGCAAAATGTCAGGAACAACACTCGCAGCAGATTGAGCGTGAACAGCGGCGTCATCAGCGACCTCCGCTCGTCGGGCGCGGCGGTTTAGTTTGCTCGCTACCTTGTTCGATCTTTGCGGCCGAATCCCGGTAAAAGAGAACGCCGTGCGCGCGTAGATTGCTGATGAGAGCGCGCAGATCGTTCGCCAGTTGTTGATTTGTGAGAAGCGCGGCCAGCAGTCCTTTTCCTTGCGTCGCGCTCTGCAGCATTTTGCGCGCGTCGCCGATGGCGCGCTGCAAATCGTCAGCCGCCTGCTTTGTCGAGCTCATCGTGGCATCGGCTTTTTCGATGACGCCGTCGAGTTTTTTCGAGGATGCCGCGAGTGCATCGGTGGTCTCGCTCAAATGCGCAATGCTCGCTTTCAAGTTTTCCACGTTCGCCGGCGAGAGCGCTTCCTGGTTCAAACGCGTGAATGTTCCATTGATGTTTTGCACGGCGGTGCGCATGTCGTTGAGCAGCGCGCCGCCTTCGCGCGTGAGATCGTCAATGCCCGTTTCGCGCGCGCCGCTGATATGCGCGTTCGGGGACAGATAAGCCTTCCGCGGGCCTGGCGGCATCGTTACGTTGACAAAACGGTCGCCGAGCAAACCGGAGCTGCCGACTGTGAATTTGCTGCCATCCGGGATTTTGATGTAATCGTAAATTTTGAGCGGCACATCCACGCCGTTGCCTTCGCGAACCATCCGCGGACCGCCGGCGACCTTTCCAATCTTCGCGCCGGCGAGCAAAACATCAGAACCCTTCAGGAGACCGCTGGCGTCGGTGAAGCGAACGGTCACGCCATAATACGTTTTAAATCCTTCCCCCAGCCTGCCGAATTGCACGACCAGAGCGCCGAGCATCGCCAGTCCGAAAAAAACGAACGCGCCAACTTTAAATTCCAACCCTCGCTCGTGCCGGTTCATTGGTAACGTGATTGTCGATCTTGCACGCGTTTTCGCAAGGAGCGGCGGTTTCCAAACCGCCGTGTTTAGCTCGGCGGACTGGAGACCGCCGCTCCTTGTTCCGAGCGTCCAAGCAAAAAATCCTGCAGAACTGGATCGGACGACTGCTGTAACTCTGCGACTGTGCCGTGAAAATAGATTCGGCCTTCGTGCAGATAGGCGATGTGATCGGCAACGTGAAACGCATTTTTCATATCGTGAGTCACGACGATGCTAGTCACGCCGAATCGGCGCTGTAATCGCCGGATCAGCCGGTTAATTGAATCGGACACCACCGGGTCCAGCCCCGAAGTCGGCTCGTCGTAAAGAATGCAGGAGGGCTGCCGGATGATAGAGCGCGCCAGGCCGACGCGCTTCTTCATGCCACCGCTCAAATTCACCGGCATTTTATCTTCCTCACCTTCGAGCTCCATCACCTCGAGCATTTCGCGGACTTTTGCGCGGAGCACACCCGGGTCGCGTTCACCGGCCTCGCGCAACGGAAAAGAGATGTTCTCCGCGACGCTCATCGAATCAAACAAAGCGCTGCCTTGAAAAAGAATACCCACCTTCTTTCGAATCGCCGCAAGTTCGCGCTCGCTCAGCTGGGTAATGTTTTGGCCTTCAATCCAGATTTCGCCCGCGTCGGGACGCATTAAACCGATCAGATGCTTGAGGAGAACGCTTTTTCCGCCGCCACTGCGACCGATGATGGCCAGCGTTTCACCACTTGCGACATCGAGATCCACTCCGCGCAAAATCTCTTCCGCGCCGATTCGCTTGACCAGGCCGCGAACGGAAATCATGGAACCATTATCTCGATCTGATAATGGCGTCGTCTCGATGGATGATTGCGCTTCTCCGATCATTGGTATCCCGCCGGGTAAATGATGTTGAGTGTCATGGTGAGGAAAAAATTGCAGATGAGAACCGCCAGCGAACCATTCACTACCGCCTCGGTCGTGGCGCGACCGACGCCGACTGCGCCCTCGCGCGCGGTTAATCCCTTGTGACAGCTGATGAAGACGATGAGGATTCCGAAACAGAACGCTTTCGACAGGCCCATGATGATGTCGCGGTTGCGCGTCCAGCGCACCATGTTCGCCATGTAATAAGTGCCGTTCACTTCGAGCAGGAAAATCGCCACCAAATAACCAACCGCGATCCCCACCGCGATGCATTCCGCGACTAACAGCGGCATCGACACCATCATGGCGAGGGCGCGCGGCACCACCAGGTAATCGGTCGGATACACCGCCAGCGCCCGCAACGCGTCGATCTGCTCGGTCACCTTCATCGTCCCGATTTCCGCCGACATCGCTGCCCCCACCCGCCCGGTCACCATGAGCGCGGTCAATACCGGACCCAATTCGCGGCAGATAGCGACCGACACGACCGCGCCCACGGCCGAGCCCATACCAATCTTATTGAACTGAAAATACGTTTGCGCGGAAAAGACCGCGCCGGTGAATGCACCGGTGATCACGACAACAAGTTGCGAGAGCAAGCCGATTTCAACGACCTGATTGAGAAATAACCGCCACCGAATCGGATGCGTAAAAATGGAGCGGAACGTGTCCGCCGCCAGCAAAACGATTTCGCCCAGGTAGCGAATG
>QHPZ01000263.1 GCA_003219225.1 Verrucomicrobiota bacterium
GCTACCTGAAAGAAACCGCACGCAAGAAATTCGCGATCGTCGACGCCGGCATGAACGATCTAATTCGGCCGGCGTTGTACGAGGCTTATCACGAGATCGTGCCGGTGGACGAGTCGATTAGGAGCACGAGTAAGACGGAGAAGATCGACATTGTCGGGCCGGTGTGTGAGTCGGGAGATTTTCTCGCGCTCGAACGCGAGATGCCCCCGCTGCGCCAGGGCGATCTGCTCGCCCTCATGAGCGCGGGCGCTTACGGTTTCGTCATGGCGTCCAATTACAATTCCCGCCCCTTGCCAGCGGAGGTTCTGGTGCGCGGCGATAAATTCAACCTGATTCGAAAGCGCCAGAGTTGGGACGATCTGGTCCGGGAGGAAAAAGCAGCGCCGGCGTTGTAGCTGCCGATGTCCGCATCGGCAGACTGCCGCCAGAGACGGCGGCAGCTACAACTTGCGCGTTTTGCTCTCCTGCGTAATTAGTTCCTCCCCTAGATTGGGCATGAAACGGGTTCTCCTCATTGGCGCATTGTCGATCCTGGCGCTGACAGCGAAGGCGGCGACGTTTCCGCAAGGCGAATGGATCATCGTGGTGGGCGGGCCGTCGCTTTATCAGTGGGAGCAATACAAAGCGTATCCGCACGATCATTGGTGGGCGAACTTCGTGCGCGCGGCGCGACTGCGCACCGAGCAACTACGCGATGGTCTCGGCCCGGACGCGCCGATCACCTGGCTGGTTTACAAACAGGGTTACATCGACCGCGCCAAACAGGAAGGCCAGGACCTGATCAGCTTGATCGAATCAGTGCGCGACAAATTCAATTTGAACCTGGTCTGGTTCCACAGCGGCAACGACGTTATCAATTACGTCAATGCCGGACCGATGCGCGACAGGATGAAAGTCGCCGGATTCGAATACTTCGGCCACTCCAACCGGGCCTGTTTCATGTTCGACTACAGCAACGTGCTCGACAGCGCGTCAAAAGCGTGGCTGCACGAGAACGAGCTGCACAAGATCAACGGCCGCGCTTTCGCCAAGCGCGCCTATATCCAGAGCTGGGGCTGTCACACCGGCGAGGAGATGTCGGAGAAATGGTTTCGCGCCACGGGCACACACATGATCGGCGCGATCGGTAAGACGCAATTCATGATGGAAGAATTGCCAATCCTCACGTCGCCCGGGGGCAAGTGGGTGACGAAGTGAATGACGAAGCACGAATGACGAAACAAGCCCGAATGTTTAAATGACGAAACGGCACGCGCCGATCTTTTCGTCATTCGAATTTCGTCATTCCTTCGTCCTTCGTCATTTTTCGATTAGTCTCGCCGCGCAATGAAGTTCGATCAACTCCGGGTTCTTTACCATCAGTCTTTGTTCGACCTCATTTCGCAGAGTCGCGCCGTGCATCTGGAGCATTGGGCGGGCGAAGAGGTGCAGCGGTGCAGTTTGCTCAGCATTAAGACCGGCGGGTGCAGCGAAGATTGCGCTTATTGCGCGCAGTCGGCGCATTATTCAACCGGCCTCGAGCGCGAAGAGTTATTGTCGATCGAGCGGATTGTCGATGTTGCAACACGTGCCCGGGCGCAGGGGGCGACGCGCTTTTGCATGGGCGCGGCCTGGCGCGGCGTCAGCGATGGGACGGAAAAATTCGGGCGCGTGCTCGAGATTGTGCGCGCGGTGAGCCGACTCGGCATGGAGGTGTGCGTGACCCTGGGTGAAATCGGACCTGACGAAGCGCGCAAGCTCAGGGCGGCTGGCGTGACCGCTTATAACCACAACATCGATACCTCGCCGGAATTTTACCCGCAGATCGTGAGCACCCACACGTTTCAGGACCGGCTGAACACGATCGCCGCGGTCCAGGAAAGCGGGATGTCGGTTTGTTGCGGCGGGATCATCGGCATGGGCGAATCGGAAGACGACCGGCTGCGAATGATTGAGATTTTGAGCGAACTCGACCCGCAGCCGCAAAGCGTGCCGATCAATTGTCTCGTGCCGATGCCGGGCACGCCGCTGGCCGATCAAGCGCCGCTGGATATTTTCGAGCTCGTTCGACTGATCGCGGTCGCGCGCATCGCGCTGCCGCGCGCACGCGTGCGACTCGCCGCCGGCCGCACCCGCATTTCGCGCGAAGGCCAGGCGCTTTGTTTTTTCGCCGGCGCCAATTCGATTTTCTTTGGCGACAAACTGCTGACGGCGCAAAACCCGGCCGCCGATCTCGATCTTGCCTTGCTGCGCGAGCTGGGTCTGCGGACTGAAGTTGGCGCCTAACGAGAGCGGCCGGCAACGGATTTTCAGGTTGACATCCCGAACGTATCGACCGCAGAAGAGTAGGTCGCTTCGCCAATGAGAGATCTTCTCCTGCTCCTCTTGCTGGGTGTTGCTGGGTATCTGGCCTACGACGATTATTCCAAGCGCAATGCGTTGAAAGCTGCGCAGGAAGAAGTGCAACGGCTGAATGCGGATCGCAGCCA
>QHPZ01000061.1 GCA_003219225.1 Verrucomicrobiota bacterium
CTCCGCGCGCTGATCGATAGGGAAGCGCCGCAGGTCGTAATCATGGGCAAACAAGCCGTGGACGACGACTCGAACCAGGTCGGACAGATGCTGGCCGGCTTGTTGGGTTGGCCGCAGGCGACGTTCGTTTCGAAGATCGTGTTCCTGGACGACAAGACACATGCCCGCTGTACGCGTGAGACCGACGCCGGACTCGAAGTCGTCGAAATCAAGTTGCCAGCGATTATTACCACCGACCTCCGCCTCAACGAACCGCGCTACGTCTCGCTGCCTGGTTTGATGAAGGCGCGCCGCAAACCGATCGAGATCCTAACCTGCGATCACCTGAGAGTCACCGTACGGCCTCTTACTACTGTGCTCTCCACAACCCGCCCGCCCAACCGTGCCACTGGCACACGTGTCGAGTCGGTCGAGGAACTAGTCGTGAAACTACGGCAGGAAGCGAAGGTGCTTTAGCATGGCCGAGACCCTTGTCTTAATCGAACAGGACCACGGACAGCTAAAGCATTCTTCGTTGCACGCGATCACGCTGGCGCGACAACTCGGTGGCGAGTACGCGTTACTCGTGCTCGGACACGACCTAGACAAGATCGCCGCGTCTCTCGTTTCCTACGGCGCAAGTGCTGTGATTGTTGCTGATGACCCGGCATTGGCGGAACCATTAGCCGACCGTTATGCAACAGTCGTTGCCGAAGTTGCGCGAAAGCGCGGTGCGATGACTCTCCTCGGTACTTCTTCCACATTCAGCAAAGACATCTTGCCGCGCGCCGCCGCGCTGCTGAATGCGCCGATGGTTACCGACGTGCTCGCGATTGAAGAAAAGGATGGCGCGATTTCGTACAGGCGCCCCATAAATGCCGGTAGCATGTTGGCGACGGTTAAGGTCGAGGGCGAGCGGCGCGTGCTCACCGCGCGCCCCACCGCCTTCGAGGCGCCGGCTGCCGATGCCGGGACGATCTGCCCGGTCGAGCGGTTCCAGTTGGACGCCGCATCGCTTCCGAACGGCATGGAATTTATCTCGCGCGAACAACGCCAATCGGACCGGCCCGATCTCACGGAAGCCCGCGTCGTAGTATGTGGTGGCCGACCGTTGAAAGACACCCAGACATTCGAAAGCCTGGTCGGCGGATTAGCGGACGCGCTCGGAGGTGCGGTCGGCGCCACGCGCGCGGCGGTCGATGCCGGGATGGTCTCTAACGATTATCAAGTCGGACAAACCGGTAAGATCATCGCACCCGAGTTATACATCGGGATTGGAATTTCGGGCGCGATCCAGCATCTGGCCGGCATGCAGGATTCGCGGATCATCGTCGCAATCAACAGAGACCCCGACGCGCCAATTTTTCAGATAGCCACTTATGGTTTGGTGGGCGATCTCTATCAGCTTGTCCCGCAACTGATCGATTCGATTCGCCGAGGTTAAGCAATGATAGAGGATCGTTGATGAGAGGTGTGTGCTTCCGGGAGGCTGGAAGCCTCTGCTCCAACCTTGCTATGACCGATGTAAATAACGCGACACGGGAAGTCTTCGGCAACATCGCGCCGTGGATGCAGATCTTGTTCTTTGTCATGATCGCGGCGAGTCTCGGCGCGCTCCTGTGGCAAGTCGCAGCCCGCGTATGGCTTTGGCGTAAAGGTCAGCCGGGCGGATTTGAGCGTGACTGGCGTGTGTGGATACAGCGGCTGGCCATTTACGCGGCGGCGCAGAAACGGGTTCATCGCAAGTCGTTGGGGGCTTTGCTCCACTGGCTGCTCTTCAGCGGCTTCATCGTGCTTGCCATCGGCACCACGCTGTTAGCAATCGCCTACGACGGGCCCTATGACTTTCACCACGGCTGGTATTATCTCATCTACGAGCTGACGATGGATGTCTTCGGCGTGGCATTCATTCTCGGTTGCCTGTTGGCAATGTATCGTCGCGCGTTTCGCCGAAAACCGAGCCTCGGTCACAACCGGAGTGACTGGTGGTTGTTGGGATTGCTTCTCTCGTTAGGGATCACCGGTTTTGCCGTAGAAGCGCTGCGCATGCATTACACGCAGGTGCAGCCGCCGATTGCGTACTGGTCAACTGTCGGCTGGTTAATCGATATCACCTTGCTGCGTGGAATCGACGTGGGCAACGCACAAACAATGCACCTGGCGGCTTGGTGGCTGCATGCGGTTTTGGTCGCGGTGTTCTTGGCCACGATTCCTGTGAATCGATTTCTCCACGTGCTCACCGGCCCACTTAACATTGCGGCGCGGCCCCAACGGCCCATGGGCGCGCTCATGCCCTTGAAGATGGAAGAGGTCGAGCAAACGGGTCGCACGGGAGTCCAGGAACTGGCGGATTTCAATCGTCAACAACTGCTCAGCCTTGATTCCTGCATGGAGTGCGGTCGCTGCGAAGACGCGTGTCCGGCGACCGCCGCTGGCAAACCGCTTTCACCGAAGGCCGTCGTGATCGATCTGCGAAATTTGATGTCGTTAGGCGGCGGTAACGTGCACGGTACGATCCGTGACGAAACCCTTTGGGCCTGCACGATGTGCCAGGCGTGCGTCGAAGAGTGTCCGGTGTTGATCGGGCACGTCGATTTAATCAGCGACATGCGTCGGGATTTGATCGGCCAAGGCAAACTGTCCGGGCCGCCCGCGAAAGCGCTGCAACAGATCGGTAACCAATCGAACCCCTACGGCCGGCCTAACTCCGAGCGCTTCGCTTGGGCGGATGGACTCGGCGTGCCGACAGTCGAATCGAACCCCGTCTTTGAATATCTGCTCTGGGTCGGCTGCGCGTCATCGTTCGACCCGCGGGCGCAGAAGGTCGCGCGTGCGACGGCGCTGTTGCTCAAGGAGGCAGGAGTGAACTTCGCGGTGCTCGGCAAAGAGGAGAGGTGCACCGGTGATCCGGCGCGTCGAATCGGGGACGAGTTCCTTTTTCAACAACTTGCGCAGACCAATATCGAGACGCTCGCCCGTCACAAGGCGAAGAAGATCGTGACCCCGTGCCCACATTGTTACAACACGCTCAAGAATGAATACCCGCAGTTCGGCGGGCAGTACGAAGTGGCGCATCACTCGGCGCTACTCGCGGAACTGGTCGGGGCGGGACGATTGACCAACGCAACCAGTAACGGTGAGCCGATCACCTTGCATGACCCGTGTTACCTGGCTCGCGTCAATGGAGAAATCGATGCGACACGCACGGTCATCGGTGCTGCCAGGAACACGCAGTTTCGCGAAATGCCGCGCTGCGGAAAAAAAACCTTCTGCTGCGGTGCGGGCGGAGGTCGGATGTGGTTCGAGGAGGCACCGTCGCAGCGCGTTTCCGTCTTGCGTTCGCAGGAAGCTATCGCGACTGGCGCGCGCACGCTCGCCACGGCCTGCCCGTTCTGTTTGAACATGATGACTGACGGGATGGCGGGCACCCAGGGAGGGGAAAACGTCAAGGTGCTCGACATCGCGGAGCTGCTGCTCAGCCGTCAAAGCCCGATTCGTCCAGGAGTATGTTCTTTGCCGCCCGAAGGTGAATCGGGATCTTAGCGCAGTTGGTACCGCGGAGTTTTCGTCGCGGTGAAGGAAGATCACCCGGCCTATCACCGGTGGTAGTTGTAGCCACGCGCCTGTGGCGCGTCGACGCGACGGCCCACAGGGCCGTGGCTACAAAAGCGCGCCCGGGGTGACTCGAACACCCGACCCACGGATTAGAAATCCGTTGCTCTGTCCGGCTGAGCTACGGGCGCAGTGCGGCTGAATATGTCGCCGCACGAGAGCGTGAAATCCAGTGCAAATCGTTGAAGCGTTGAAGCGTTGAAGCGATGGAGCGCTTTAACTTTTCAACGCTTGTAACGGTTCAACGAACCTAGTCGCGGACGCGATGCTTGAGCTCCCACACCCGCAGCGCGGCGAGGAGAAGCGCCTTGGTGCGGGTGAGACTCCCGGCCGCGGCCATCGCTCGCGCGGGTTGAGCGGCACCCGTTTTAGCTTTCGCTTTGCTTTTGCGGCGCGTTTTGGAATCGCGCACCCGGCGCGCGGCCGATTCGCTTACCGGAAGGTGAGCGCTGCTGTTCATGGGTTGTTGCTAAATTTGAGCAGCTTCCGAGCCAGCGCTTGAAGGGAAGAAAATGCTGTGGCGTCCGCTGTCCTCAGCGGATATATCGCGGGTCCGGCAAGGAAAACCGCTTGTCTGCGCGGTGGTTCTCCGGCAGTTTGCAGACACTATGGCCGAGCGCAAACCGGGTTGTCTGACCATTTTTCTGTTTGTCGCGCTTTGTGTCAGCGTTTTTGTGAACTTCGTCCTCGCGTTCGCCGCTTTGCAGCGGCTCGGTGGCGTTTTGCCGCAAGAGGAAGCGTTGCCGCGCTTCCGCGAGATCGTGGTGCAACGCGGTAGTGGCGGCAGTTTCGACAAAATCGCAGTGATCATGTTGCGCGGCCTGATCAGTTCATCGATTCCGGGAACCGTCGGCGACTCGATGGTGGAAGATATGCGCGCCGCACTGCAACAGGCGCGCGATGATTCCAGGGTTAAGGCGATCGTGCTCGAAATCGATTCGCCCGGCGGCGAAGTCACGGCCGCGGATGCCATTTACAACGCCGTCACGAAAGCGCGCGCGCGCAAACCGGTCGTCGTTTACATGGATTCGCTCGCTGCCTCCGGTGGTTACTACATTGCCTGCGGCGGAAAATTTCTGATGGCAAACGAAACGACCATCACCGGCAGTCGTGTTTAAGAGCGGCAAGTTCAAGGACATGCTCAATGGCGCCCGGCCGATCACGCCGGAGGAACGCGAATTGGTGCAAAGTTTTGTGATGAAGACCTACGATAAATTCCTCGGCATCGTCGCGACCGAGCGCAATCTTCCTGCCGATTTGCTGCGCAACACGATAGCCGATGGTCGCATTCTTTCCGGGCGCGACGCGCTCGAACACAAGCTGGTCGATGGGCTGGGCCAGATCGACGACGCCTTCGGCAAAGCGAAACAACTCGGCAACGCACCCGGCGCGAAAATAGTGCGCTACGGGCCGCCGTTCAGTCTCAGCCGTTTTTTTCGCGCCTTCGGCCAGGCCGATGCCAAGCTCGAATTGCAGCTGCCGAAGCAGTTGGTTCCGCAGTTGGAAAGCGGGCGCGCTTATTTCCTGCCGAGCTATTACGCTCCGTAGCTGCGGGCGCTCATGTTGCTCGACACGCTCCTGATGGCGCTCGGCGGCTCGGAGATTTTCCCGGCGCTTCTACTGACGTTGTGGTTCATCGGCGGTATCGCCATTTACCTCGCGCTTGTGCGGCAAACGAAGGCGCGGCCGCCAGGCGCCACTGCCGAGGAGCCAAGGAGGTTCGGCCTGCCCGAGGCGGTGGTGGCCGCGGTGCTGACTTTTTTTCTGTTGTTCGGTCTGTTCGTTACGGTTTCGCACCCTCCGCCCAAGTTGCGCGACAATGTTGTCGTCCAGAATCTGTTTTTCATTCTCGCCATCGTTTTGGTGATCGCCGCGTTTTTGCGCCTGCGCGGATTTAACCTCAGCGCGGTGGCCGGTTTTTCGAAGATCAGTTTTCTGCGCGCATTGAGCATTGGCATCGTTCTATTGATCGCGGCATATCCACTGATTGCGATGGCCGATGCGATTACGCAGCGGCTCCTCGGGGCGGGGTCGAGCCGGCAAAGCATCGTCGAGCTCTTCAGCGGTTCTTCCACGATCGAGCAGCGTGTCATGATTATTTTTTTTGCCGTTGCGGTCGCTCCGCCGGCCGAGGAATTTCTCTTCCGTTTTTTTCTCTACGGGGTGCTGCGCCGCTATTTCGGCCGGTTCCTGGGTTTGGTGAGTAATGCGCTGCTTTTTGCGGCCGTGCATTCGCATCTGCCCTCGTTCGCGCCACTCTTTGTCCTGGGCAGCTGTTTCACTCTCGCCTACGAATGGAGCGGTTCAATTCTTGTCTCCATGACGATGCACGCGCTGTTCAACTCCGTGTCGCTCATCGCGCTGGCGTTTCCCGATCTGTTTTCGCAATGAAACTGAGACAGCTCGGTGAAGACCGGCTGCTCGCTCAACTGTTGCCCGACCTTCCGCGCGCGAAAGCGGTGCACACTGGCGCCGGCGACGACTGCGCTCTGGTGGAGTTTCGCGGCGCCCGGGACCTGCTCGTTCTGAAAACCGATTGTGTCGTGGAGCGCGTCCACTTTTCGGTGCAGGCGAGCCCGCTCGAGATCGGCTGGAAAGCGATGATGCGGCCGCTGAGCGATTTTGCCGCCGTCTCGGCTTTGCCGGAGTTTGGCTTGGTCGCGCTGATCGTCCCGGGTGCAAGATCGACATCATGGGTGCGCCAGTTGTATCGCGGGCTGAAACGTGCGGCGGCGCGGTTCGGAGTCAGCATTGTCGGAGGCGAAACGAGTGACACACCGGGTCCGGCCGCGCTCGCCGTCACGGTCGCAGGCTTCGTAGAGAAAGCTCGCCGCGTTTTGCGCAGCGGCGGCAGACCCGGCGACGATCTTTTTGTCACTGGCCGGCTCGGTGGCGCGCTGCGCGGAAAGCACCTGCGCTTTGTCCCGCGGATCCGTGAATCGCGCTGGCTCACCGAGGATTTTCGCGTCCGCGCCATGATCGATTTGAGCGACGGGCTGGGCGCCGATCTGCCGCGGCTCGCCCGCGCGAGCAAGCTCGGCTTCAAACTCGAGTTGGAGCGGCTGCCGCTTAGTCGCGGTTGCAAGATCGACAACGCCATCTCCGATGGCGAAGATTACGAACTGCTCTTCGCCGTCTCGCCGCGCGAGCGAAAACGCCTTGAACAAAGCTGGCGCAAACAGTTCCCGCGAGTACCGCTCACCCGAATCGGCAAACTCGATCAACGATCAACCATCAACCATCAACGTCTCCCCCGTGGCTACGTTCATTTCCAATAGCCCGGCGGAGATCGAAACGATCGGCGAGCAGATTGCGCAAAAGCTTCGGGCCGGTTCCGTGCTGGCGCTGGTCGGCGAACTCGGCAGCGGTAAAACGCAATTCGTCAAAGGAATCGTCGCCGGCCTGGGCAGTGCCGCCGCCGTGACCAGCCCGACCTTTACCCTCATTCACGAATATCCCGGTGGACGGCTTCCAATTTACCATTTCGATTTCTTTCGGCTGCAAGATCGACAATCGGCCGAGCGACTCGGACTGGAGGAGTATTTTTTCGCGGACGGCGTTTGTCTGGTCGAGTGGGCCGATCGCTTTCCCGAGTTGATTCCGCCGAGCGCGCAGTGGATTTGGTTCGAAACGAAATCTGAAAACCAGCGCGCGATCAGGTTGAAATGAAAATTCTCGCGCTTGAGCTCTCCACGGCGCGCGGCAGTCTCGCTTTGCGCGGCGACAAGCTCCAATTTGCACGGGAGTGGCCGAATGATCGAAAGAATTCGGGTCCGTTTTTCGAACATTTAGCTGAAATGCGGAAACAATTTGGAAAACCTGATCGAATCGTCGTGGGCCTTGGCCCGGGCTCGTATGCCGGTATTCGGATTGCGATTTCGGCCGCAATCGGTTTGCAGGCGGCGTGCAACGCGCAGCTCGTCGGCCTCCCCTCGATTTGTGCAATCGAATGCGAGGCGAATGAATACTGCGTGATCGGCGATGCGCGCCGGCAATCCTTTTTCTTCACTCGCCTTTGTGAAAACGACCTGATCGAGGGGCCGACGCTGTTCGAGGAAAATGAGCTGCAAGCCAGACTCGGCGCGATCCAACCAGAGGTACCGATCTTTTCGTCTGAACCCCTTGCGCATTTCGATCGGCTGCAGCTCCGATATCCCTCGGCCGAATTGCTGGCGCGACTTGCGCAGAACGAAGGTCACAGCTTTGCTTCACCGCCGCTCGAACCGATGTATCTGCGCAAGCCGCACATCACAACTCCAACACCTTCATGACCGAGACATATCGCTGCTGGGTGGAGATCGACTGCGCTGCGCTTCGGCATAACACGTCCGTCGCGCGCGGGCGGATCGGTCCCGCCGACATTCTCGCCGTCGTCAAGGCCAACGCCTACGGCCATGGCATGGTCGGCGTGGCCGAAGCCCTCGCCGAAGATGTGCAGTTGTTCGGCGTCGCCAATGTGGAAGAAGCGATCACGCTCCGCGGCGCTGTTCCGCACCCGATCATCATTCTCGGCCCCGCATTGCCGGGCGAAAGATCGACAATCTTCGAGCGCGGCTTTATTCCAGCGGTCTCCAGCTTCGAGGAAGCGCAGGAGTACAGCCGGCTTGGACGCGCCAGCATCAATTTCAAGATC
>QHPZ01000265.1:0-1994 GCA_003219225.1 Verrucomicrobiota bacterium
AGCATGCGGCCGGTCTTCCCTTTCTCGGCGCGATAAGAATAGTAGCGCTCCAGATCGCACGCAGTGCATGCACCGCCGTCGTGGATTTGTTTGACGCCGGCTGCGCGGCATTGCTTCACAACGTCGCCGGCGAAATCGATTTCGTAATGCGGCGGGCGAATACAGGGACTCAGTTGCACGATCAGCTCGGCTGGGGTTGATGCAAAGGCTTTGCCCATTTGCTCGATCGCCTTTGCGACGATGCCGAGCGCGGTCCCCTTCTTTCCGGAATGAATCAAACCAATCGCCGGCCTTTGCGGATCGACAATGTAAACTGCGCAGCAGTCGGCGACGTGAATGCCGAGCGCGACGCGGCGTTGGTTTGTGATCAAACCGTCGCAGCCCGCAAATTCCCTGTCTTGATCGAGCGGAACATCGACAAGTGCGATCTCGTCGCCGTGGATCTGCTCGGCAGTCGCCAGCGGCCAATCGGCCATTCCGAGGTCGCGGCGAATCTCGCGATGAGTGGCCTCGAGCTGTTGCAGCGCTTCGGGTTTATCGTGCGACACGTCAATGCCGTGGATTCGCTGGATGAATGCGTGCGCAACGCCGGCGGTGCTTAGCGGTTGGAAATACTCGACCGCAGTCATTCAGAAATTCCAAAATCCAAATTCCAAACCCGGCTACAACTGACGCGCGGCCGTTTGGAATTTGGACTTTAGCGCGTGATGGGCTTCTTCTTTCCCGTCGCCGTCCGATCGCTGCCGGTATCGTAGATGCTTGTTCGTGTCGCTCGCGGCGCGAGGTTGTTGAACGATTCGGTGTAGACGCTTTGCGCGCCGGTGACGCGATCGAATTCGGCAAGTGACGAATCGTAGCCGAACAGCGCCTGCAAACGTATCGACTGCGCAGTGGTCAATTGCACCTGAGCATTGAGCACGTCGAGCTGCGTGCCGGCGCCGGCATCGAGTCGCGCTTTGGCGAGACGCTCGGCTTCTTCCGCCTGCTCGACGGTTTTTTCCGTGGACTGGATCAGCTCGCGGTTCTGCTGCAGATTCGAGTAGGCTTGCTGCACTTCCAGTTCGACCTGTCGCACGTCGTCGTCGTAGGTGATCTTCGTTTCTTCGAGCAACGCCCGCTGCTGTTTGTAATTCCCGTAAGTGGCGCCGCTGTCCCACAGCGCCCAGGTGCCTTGTAATCCAAAAATCCAACCCTTGGATGCGTCGCTCAAACTGGTGCTCGTCGGCGAACTAAAAACCTCGTAACCGCCGGTGCTGGTGAAATTCGGAAGAAAACCACCGAGCGCCACGTGCACCTGCTCAATTTGATTCAACACGTTTGCGCGCGCGCGTTTCAAAAACGGGCGGCGCTGTTTGCCGAGTTCGATTGCATCAGCCAAGCCCATCGCCCGCGGGATGTAAGTCATTTCACCCACGATTTCGAGCGGCGGATTTTCACCGCGGCGCGGCTCGAAATCGAGGCCGAGCGTTTTGGCCAGTTGAATTTGCGAAATACGGTAATTGTTGCGAGCACTGATGAGCTGTGGGATTTGATTGGAAAGGGCGACCTGCGCCTGGAGCACGTTGAATCGCGGAACGGTGCCGGCGTCGAAGCGGTTCTGCTGATCCTTTAACTGGCTTTCGAGCAAACCGACCGATTGCTCCTGCACGCCGATGAGCGCCTTGTTCAGGATGACCTGGTAAAATTGCGTCTTTGTCGTGGCGATGACTTGATCGAGGATGTCCCGGAAAGCGAAGTAGGCGCTGTCGCGCTGGAAGAACGTGCCGCGAATCGAGCGAAACGTGCTGTAGTTGAAAACCAGCTGTGTGCCGGTGATGCGGATCGCGTAGGAGGTGTCGGTCGTGGAGGTGCTGGTCGGGATTGGGGTGGGACTTGCCGCCACTACCGCAACCGGGGCGGGAGTGATGCCCGGCGTCGTCGTGGTCGTTGTGGTGATGCCGCTGGTGAATGGCAGAGTCGTCCAGTCGAGACTGGCGTTCGGCGTTATGTGCGGC
>QHPZ01000265.1:2218-5964 GCA_003219225.1 Verrucomicrobiota bacterium
TTGGCGCTCGCAGGTTTAGATGAACAATGATCAGCGCGCGGATTCGAAAAACGCGCTTTTGCTGCTGCGTGATAGCACTGCCGGCGTCCTGAGAAAACTCATTTCGATTGGCAGTAATCGTGAATTTTGCTGTAGATGTGGAGCCAGTTTCTCTGCTCCTCGGGCGTAAGCTGCTCCATGATCTTCATCAGATTGCCGACCATTTCCTCACGAATGCGGCGGACGAGCGCGGAACCCTTTGGCGTAATGCAGACCATCACCTTTCGCCGATCATCCCGCGCGATCGAACGCGTGACATACCCGAGATTCTCCAAACGCGCCACCAATCCGCTCGCCGCTGCCGTGGTGTGTCCCATTTTTTGCGCAATCGCCGACATGGTGAGCACTTCCTTCTGGTCCAAATAGGCGAGCAGGAAAAATTGTGAGAACGAAACGTTGCCCGGCGCGAGCTCTTTGCACAGATGCAGCACGAAACAGCGCTGCATCTCCAGCACGATATCGGAAAGCCGCTCGGCGTCCGCGCGAATTTGCTGCGTCGAGTTTCGTGCAAACGCGGTGGCCGTCGCCGGGTTCAAAGTTTTTTAAGCTAGAAATGTGGCCACGGCTGTCAACCGCCTCGGCCAAAACAATTGGCTAATCCCACGTCTGTACTTCGACGATGCTGCCCGCCTTGAGCGACTCGCCGGCGGCAAGACGCAGCAGCGCATCCGATTGGCTCAAGCCAAAGATCGCATGCGATTCCTGCCGGCCAATCGGAGCGAAATTTCCGCGTTCGAGTTTCCCCCGAAGGTAATGTGCGCGCTCGCCGTCGTTCGTTAGATCGACAATTAATTTCGCCGGAGACTGCGGCAGTTCGAGCTTGGCGGCGCCGCTCATTTTCAAAATTGCCGGCCGCACGAATTGCAGAAAGGTCACGAACGCCGAAACGGGATTTCCCGGCAGGCCAAATATGAAACAGTCTCCGAGCCGGCCAAACAAGAACGGTTTGCCCGGCTTGATCGCTACGCGCCACACATCGATCCTGGCGCCGAGCGAGCGCATGGTCGAGTGCACCAAGTCGTGTTCGCCTACAGAGACACCGCCGCTCACGATTACAATTTGGTTCTTCGCCGCCGCGGTCAGTGCCCGGCGCAACGCATCACGGTTGTCAGCGCAATCTTGCACTGAGGCGAAGACGCCAGCGAAGCCGCGCAAGAGGGATTGCAGCAACGTAGAATTGCTGTCGTAAATCTGACCGGGCTGCAGTTTTTCTCCCGGCTTGGCCAGCTCATCTCCAGTCGAAACGATCCCCGCGCGCACTTCGCCGCCGACTGCGACAGTTTCGAGACCTTGGGACGTGAGCAATGCGAGAGTTGTCGCGCGAATCCGCTCGCCGGCGCCGAGGATCTTTTGACCGGGCGCAAGATCGCAACCGCGTTCTCGAATGTATTGATGTGGGTACACGGCGGCATTCACCACAATTTCATCGCCATCACGCGTCACCTCTTCCTGCATCACCACCGCGTCCGCGCCCTCAGGGATCGGGGCACCAGTGAAAATTCGGACCGCCGCGCCGCTCGATACTCGCAATTGTCGATCTAATCCAGCCGGTTGCTCGCCCGTGATTCGTAGCCTCGCGCCCGGTCTGCAGTCGCTCGCGATGACCGCGTAGCCATCCATCGCCGAGTTGTCGAAATTCGGCAGCGGCAATCGCGCAGGATAATCGTGCGCCGCAAAACAATTTAGCGCCTCGAGCAGCGGCACGCTTCTCGCCGCCAACGGCCGCACCGTTTCCAAAATCTGTCCGCGCGCTTCCTCTTCGCTGATCATTCAGGCCTCCTCCTCTTCCGCTTAATCTTAGTCTTCGTTCTGGTCCAGAGACTGTCGAGCGATTAAGACGAACTGGGAGAGGAAGAGCACGGTTGGCAATCGCCAATTCCGCAGCATATTGTCCGCTCGCGCTGTAGCCACGCGCCTGTGGCGCGTTGCGCAACGGCCCAACCAGGCCGGGGCTACAACAATTTTGGTGAGGTGGCTGAGTGGTTGAAAGCAGAGCTTTGCTAAAGCTCCGTGCCCCAAAAGGGCACCGGGGGTTCGAATCCCCCCCTCACCGCCACGCTGCGAGCTGTCGCAAATCTTCTCGTTTCCGCCACATCGCGCGCCTTCACCTACCGGAGATTCGAACCTTGGTCGACCGGTGGGGCGCGAAGCGCACGGGTTAAAATCCCGCCACTGCGGGATCTATGGCTGGAGCCAACGCGAAGCGTTGGATAATCCCTCCCTCACCGAGCGTGAAGCGAGGTGAGGGAAACCAATAAGCGGGCACATTATCGGATCACTAGCGGGAGCGTAATCCCTCCCTCACCGCCAGCTAATCTTCTTCTTCCTCTCAGTCTTAATCTTAATCTTTCGACAGTTTGCGACCGAGACGGAAGGCGAAGATTAAGCGGTAGAGGAAGAGAATCCGGCTCTCGCTCGACTGCGAATTCAGGGATGAACCGGATTAACCGCCGGACTGCTGTTTCGGTTCATACGGTCCAGTTCTGCGTTCCAGAGGTTTGCCGTTGCTTCATCGATGTGCGCGGCTTCCGCTTGCTCCTGTTGAATCGCGGCAAGCCGTTTCTGTTCCTGATTGCCCATACCAGCGGTTTGGGTTGTCTCGCATCCATTGAACAAAGCGACGCAAGCGATTAGTCCCATCAGTTGAAGCGCTTTCATAGTTAAGTGATTATATCTTGTCACTCGTCACCCGTCACTGGTCACTTTCTTTTGTGCGCACCGAGCCACTCCGTATTCGCAACTTCATCGACGGCAAATTTGTCGAGCCGACCACCGGCAAATATCTCGACAACGTCGAGCCCGCGACGGGCAAGCCGTACTCGCAGGTCGCCGACAGCGGAAAAGAAGATGTCGATCTTGCCGTAGCTGCGGCGGAGAGAGCTTTCGCTGACTGGTCGAAGAAACCGGCCGCCGAGCGATCCAAAATTCTGTTGCGCATCGCCGACCTGATCGAGCGCGATTTGGAAAAATTCGCGCGCGCGGAATCGATCGACACCGGCAAACCGATCACACTCGCCCGCACACTTGATATTCCGCGCGCCGTCGCCAATTTTGGATTTTTCGCAACCGCGATCCTCCACACCGAAAACGAAGCCCACGTCACCGATGGCGTGGCGTTCAATTACACGCTGCGCCAGCCGCGCGGCATTGCCGGACTCATTTCGCCGTGGAATCTGCCGCTCTATTTGTTGAGCTGGAAAATCGCACCCGCGATTGCCGTCGGTAACACTGCCATTGCCAATCCGAGCGAGCTGACGCCAATGACGGCGTATTTGCTTTGCGAAGTTTGTCAGGAGGCCGGACTGCCGGCCGGCGTGCTCAACGTTGTGCACGGGACCGGACCAAATGTCGGTGCCGCCGTGGCGGCCCATCCGAAGATCAATACGATCTCGTTCACCGGCGGCACCGTCACCGGCAAAAAAGTCGCAGAAGCGTGCGCGCCGTTATTCAAGAAAGTTTCGCTCGAGCTCGGCGGGAAAAATCCAAATATCGTTTTCGCCGACGCTGACCTCGACGCCGCGATCGCCGGCAGCGTCCGCTCGTCGTTCGCGAACCAGGGGCAGATTTGTTTGTGCGGCTCGCGCGTGTTCGTCGAGAAACCGATATACGAGCAATTCACGAAACGCTTTATCGAAAGAACGGCACAATTGTGCCAAGGCGATCCGCTCGACGAGAAAACTGAGCAAGGCGCGATCGTGAACAAGGCG
>QHPZ01000062.1:0-2806 GCA_003219225.1 Verrucomicrobiota bacterium
CATTTCGCCGTTCGTTGGGCGGATTTACGATTGGTACAAGAAAGAAAACAAACGCGATTATACCGGCCCGGAGGATCCGGGCGTGCAATCGGTCACTGAGATTTACACCTACTACAAAAAATTCGGCATCCCGACCGAGGTGATGGGCGCCAGTTTCCGTAACATCGGCCAGATTCGCGAGCTTGCGGGATGCGACTGCCTGACGATCAGTCCTGAATTGATGCACGAACTTTCCGAATCGACTGACCCGCTCGAGCGCAAACTCAATCCCGATAAAGCGAAATCGGCGAAGATCGACAAGTTGGAGCTGGACGAGAAAAAATTCCGCTGGCTGCTGAACGACGACGCGATGGCCTACGAAAAAACGGGCGAGGGGATCCGTAAGTTTGCCGCCGACGTGGTGAAGCTGGAGAAATTGGTCGCGAGCAAATTGTAGTTCACGCGTGGTGCATTGGCAGCAGCCCTCACCGGGCGCTTCGCGTCCTCCTCTCCCTCAGGGAGAGGATTGAGGTGAGGGTGCATTTGTCATCGTCGTGTTCAATGTCGTTTTGATTGAGCCGGAGATTCCGCCGAACACCGGGAATGTCGGCCGACTTTGTCTGGCGACGAAATCGACTCTGCATTTGGTAAAGCCGCTCGGTTTTTCCATCGATGATCGACAACTCAAACGTGCGGGGCTGGATTATTGGGATGAAGTAGACCTGCGCACGTGGAGCTCGTTTACTGAATTGCAGCGCGCTCAGCCCGAGGATGCGCGCTACTTTTTTGTGACCACAAAATCGCAGCGGCCTTATTACGAAGTGGACTTTGCGTGCGATGATTTCCTGGTATTCGGCCGGGAGACGAAGGGACTGCCCGAGCCACTGCTGGAAGCCAACCGCGAGCGTTGCATCACCATCCCAATGTTGGGCACGCGCAGCCTCAACCTCGCTACCGCCGTCGCGATTGTGCTTTTTGAGGCGGTTCGTCAGCAACGACTGAGCGAGCGAGGGGTTGAATAATCACAAGCCTAACAATGTCAAAGAACGAGGAGGCAAATCATTTATGAAAAAGTTTCTTACTCTGATCAGCTGTGTTGGACTGGCCACTCTCGCCTACGGGCAGGGTCCGCAGGCCAGCCCGGCACCAAAGAAAAAGTCGTCGCCACCGCCGCAAGCCGCGCAGCATGCGCAAGGGCCAAAAACCTACACACCGGCAGGGCACGGCCCGCAGCACTACACGACAACCCCAAGCGGCAGCGGCCGAACAATGATGCAAAACAAGCCCACGACTCGCGCCACATCGAGAACGTCGAGTGGCCTGCCGTTCGGCCGGGGCAAACAAAACGCGGTCAGCGCGCAGAAACCTACACGAACGACTGCCGCCACTGCGACCGGAGGCGCGCGCAGCTTTAGTCCGCGGCACTTCAACTTGCCGAGCAAGTCAAAACCGGCTGCAGCCGTTGCGCCCGCAGTGACTTTCAGACAAGGCGCCCGGATTCAGGGTAGCCAGCATTGGGCTGGTAGCAGCTACACCGTTTTCCGGAACTACAGCCCGGTCTGGCATGACCGGTTCTGGTGGCACAACCATTTCAACAACATCGTGTTCGTCTTCGGTGGGTGGTATTACTGGAATGCAGGCTACTGGTACCCGGCCTGGGGTTACGCACCGAATGCCTATTACGCCTACGACGGGCCGATCTACGCCTACAACGATCTGCCGCCCGATCAGGTGATCGCCAACGTGCAAGCCAGCTTACAAGAGCAAGGCTATTATCATGGCGAAGTCGATGGCGTTCTCGGGCCGTTGACACGTGCGGCGATCGCCGATTACCAGCGCGATCACGGCCTCTACATTACTTCTGCGATCGACGAGCCGACGCTCGCCGCGCTCGGGATGGTGTAACGGCGATTCACAATACAGAAAAAGCCGCCGCAGAGATTTCTGTGGCGGCTTTTCTTTGTCCGGGAAACCGGAGCAAAGAGCATGGGCCGGAGCAGGATGCCGATCCATTCGACCTCGCTTCGGACAAGCCTTGCGCTATGTCGGTGTTGCGCGTTACTCCTTTGCCGTCACACGCCGATGTCGCAGCCACAGTTAATTGCGCGAGATTTGTTCCAATCTTTTCAGATGGGCCCGCGGCGGATCGAAGTCTTGCGGGGCATTTCGATGGAGATCGATTACGGGGAAGCTGTCTTTCTGTGCGGCGCCTCGGGTGCGGGCAAGACGACATTACTTTACACGCTCGGCGGCTTGGAGCGGCCGAGAAGATGGGCTTCGTTTTTCAAGGCTACTTCTTGCTGCCGGAGTTGAGCGCGCTGGAAAATGTTTCGCTGCCCGGCAGGATCAGCGCAGCGCGGAGCAGGCAAAATGCGGAAGCGATTTTGCGCGCAGTCGGTTTGGGTGAGCGGATGCATCATTTGCCGGCGGAACTTTCCGGCGGCGAACAGCAGCGTGTCGCGATTGCCCGGGCCTTGAGCAATGATCCGGACATTATTTTTGCCGATGAACCGACGGGCAACCTCGATTCGAAGACTGGCGATGCAATCATCGATTTATTGCTGAATTTGGCGCGCGAGCGAAATAAAACGCTGCTCGTGGTGACGCACGATGCGCATCTGGCGGAGCGCGGCGATCGCACGCTGCGAATCGCCGACGGAATGCTCGGTTAAAAGAATCTTGCCACGCTGGCGGATTTTGGCTCTTGAATTGCAGAGCGAACCGCCGGAGATTTTTCTGCGCTTATGAAAACCACTGATGCTGACGCGGTCGTGATTGACGAGCCTCAAGCTCGCGAAACAGCAGTTGAGCCGGTAACTGAAACTCG
>QHPZ01000062.1:2819-4838 GCA_003219225.1 Verrucomicrobiota bacterium
TTTACGCGCAGAGCGAAGCGAAGGTCTCTGTCTTCGATCACGGGCTGCTTTATGGCGACGGAATTTTCGAGGGCATCCGTTTTTACAACGGGCGGGTGTTTCGCTTGGAGGAACATCTTGGGCGGCTGTGGGATTCGGCGCGCTCAATTCGGCTGGAGATCCCGATGTCCGTGCGGGAAATGACCGAGGCGCTGCTGGAGACGATTCGCGAGAACGGTTTGCGCGAAGGTTACATTCGCCTGCTCGTCACGCGCGGCGTGGGCAATCTGGGTTTGAATCCGGAGCAATGTAAGCGACCGAGCGTCATCATCATTGCTGCCAGCGTTACGCTTTATCCCGAGGCGATGTACCAGAAAGGCCTCACCGTCGTGACCTGCGCGACGCGGCGCACCAACCCCGGCGCGCTCAATCCCGCGGTCAAGTCGCTGAATTATCTCAATAACGTGATGGCGCGCATCGAAGCGAACCTAGCCGGCGCAGACGAAGCGCTGATGTTAAACGATGCCGGCAACGTCGCCGAATGCACCGCCGACAATGTCTTCATCATCAAGCGCGGCCACATTTTCACGCCGCCGATTACCGCCGGCGCATTGCGCGGAATTACGCGTGGGATCGTGTTCGAGATTGCCGCCGAGCTCGGGCTCAAAGTCGTGGAAACCGACATTACGCGCCACGATGTATTTATCGCGGATGAATGTTTCCTCACCGGAACAGCCGCCGAAATTATCCCGGTCATCGAAGTGGATGGCCGGCGAATTGGAACGGGTAAGCCGGGGCCGATCGGTGCGCGCATGATCGCCCGGTTTCGCCAACTGACGCGTGAGACGGGCACGCCGATTTATTCTTAATCACTCAGCCGTAACGCTTCGGCGCAGAAGGTGCTCAACTACTTTCGGGGTTGAATTTTTGAAGCCCTTTGAGGTCTAATTAGCAGACATGTTGTGCGACGTTTGCAAATGTAACGACGCTACCGTCTTCCTCACCCAGATCCTGGAAGGCAAGATGCAGAAGGTGAATCTGTGCGACGCTTGCTCCAAAGAAAAAGGCGTGCAAGACCCGACCGGATTTGCGCTCGCCGACTTGCTCCTCGGTATTGGCGCGGCCGAAGAAATCGAAAAAGGCGGGACGACACAGAAGTGTCCGGTGTGCGGATTTACGCAGGCCGATTTCAAAAAGACTGGACGCCTTGGGTGCAGTGCCTGCTATGTCACGTTCGCAGATGGTCTGAATAATCTGCTCAAGGCAATGCATAAAGGCACCGAGCACGTCGGCAAATTGCCCGAGCGGGCGCAACGTGCAATGGAGTTAAGCGATCGAGTGCGCACGCTGACCAAGAATTTGGAAAAAGCCGTGGCCGAAGAGAACTACGAGACGGCCGCGTCGCTGCGCGACGAGATCAAACAACTCGAACACGAACTGGCGAACTCGACATGAAATTTGACGCTGTCATGGCCACAGCCGGCGAATGGCTGCGCGGCGAAGGACCCCACCACCAGATCGTGATCAGCAGCCGGGTGCGTTTTGCGCGCAATCTGCGCGATCGCGCCTTTCCCGGTTGAATTGCTGCAAGATCTTTCCGCGCTCGAGAAGCAGGTGTTGGTCGAGCGGCATCTGATCAGCCGCGAGCACGCGGCCAAAGGCGCAGGCAGCGCGATCGTCATGAACCGCCGCCAGACCCTCAGCGTGATGATTAACGAAGAGGACCATCTGCGCATGCAATCGATCCGCTCCGGATTGCGATTGAAGCAGGCGTTCAAGCTCGTGGACAAGATCGACAGCGCGCTCGAGAGCATGCTCCAGTTCGCTTACGACCAGCGGATCGGTTATCTGACCGCCTGCCCGACCAACGTCGGCACCGGTCTGCGCGCGTCCGCGATGCTGCATTTGCCGGGGTTGGTTTTGAGCGAGCTGATCAATCAGGTCATTCAGGCGGTCAGCAAGATCGGTCTGGCCGTGCGCGGGCTCTACGGCGAGGGCACCGAGGCGATGGGCAACCTTTTCCAGATCTCAAATCAAACG
>QHPZ01000063.1:0-5324 GCA_003219225.1 Verrucomicrobiota bacterium
CCCACACACGCGCTCCGACAAAGCAACGCGTCGCCCGCGACTTGGCCCGGCACGCGGCTGCGGTCGAGCTGCAAAATAATTTTGTGCTTCGCCACCTCGCGGAGGTAATCGGGATATGGCTGCCATTTCTCCATCAGCCGCGCTTTTCCCTCGGGAAATTTTAATTCGTCGACCAAGCGGCGGCCTTTGCGTCCGTCGAGATTGACGACCGTAATTGGATCACCGGTCGTCTCACAAAGCTGCCGCGCCACAATTAACGCGGCAAAATGGTTGCGCGAAGCGACGTCCCATTCCCGCGTGCCGATGGATGAACGCCACTTTGCTGTCGTCGTTTTTCCGACGCACGTGCTGGTAGATGTCGGCCGCTTCCGGAGTGGTGGCGATGCAGCCATCGGCTTCGCCGACGATTTTCAGAAAGCGCGATAACTTCGCCGGATCCGACAACTGCTGCGCGATTTGATGCAGTCCGGTTTCCTTTAGGCTAACCGCCACTGTTCGCCCGCGCTTCTTCAATTCCGCGTAAGCCTGTTGCGACGCCTTGAAGTCGCCGCGCAGCAAAAGCAGCACGGGCGTGTCTTCCGCGAGCGCACGCTGATTGTTTTGATGAAAAAAACCCCGCGTGCATGCGGCGTATCCATGGAAATTCACGGGCGGATGCTCTTTGCCCGGCGCCCCGGCGCCCTCTCGAAAATGCTGCTCGAGATCGTTCCCGCCGGGATTGAGGATGGTTAGCCGAAAATCGTCTGCACTCATCAACCAAATGACGAATGATGAATGACGAATGACGAATTAAGCCCGAATGACGAAATTCTCGCGCGCGTGCTGTAGCGTCCGCTGTCCTCAGCGGATGTGCCAGGCATGTTCAGCTGGCGTGTGGTGAATGCGCTGAGGACAGCGCACTCTACAGCACCTTCCTGCTTCGTCATTCCTTCGGCATTCGTCATTCGTGCTTCGTCATTGTTCGACATCGCTCGGCGGAGGTGTCTGCGCTTTCAGAATGGGCCGCTCGGATTCTTCATCAAGCGGCCCGACGGGTTGCGCTTTGCGAATTTCCACCGGCGTTTGCTCTTCCTCCGGTTCAACCGGGATCGCTTTACGAATCGGCCCGGCCGGCGGCGGTGTTTCGACTGACTCGGCTCGCGCGGGCGTCATCATTGGCTCGGACCGCGGCGGATTTACTGGCACGGCGCGAACCGCGCTTTCTCCATTGTCGATTTTTTCCTGAGCAGTGAGCTTTGGCTCGGGCTCTGGTGAAGGTTTGGTCGTAGCCTTTACCGAATTGTACGGATCTTTCTCGGCGAGCAGCGTCGGACCTTTGACCGTCACGGGCGCGACGCTGCTAAGATCGACAGCGAGTTCGGCGCGCGGCAGATCGGCGTCGGACGACTGAAATTCGCGGGCGAGCAGCGCGGTCGGCTCGCCGTGCACGTTGCAGGGTTCAGTCGGCATCTGCGCGGCCGACGCGAGTTCCATGTAAGTCGTGCGCTTGTGCACTTCATCGCCGCTCGCGTTTCGCACCAGGTCGTAGCATTTGTCGGTCGCAAGCAATCCTGAGCGCGCGCAAATCTCCACTTCGCGCAGATTCGAAGGCCGCTTGATCTCCCGCGGCCGATGTTCCTCGGCGGCCGCATTCAAGACGTCGACCCAGACCGGCAACGCGATCTCGCGTCCAAACGCGCCGCGATAAATCTTCTGTGGCTTATCGAACCCAGCCCAGACTGCGCACGTGAAATTGCTATCGTAACCGGCGAAGAGCGCGTCGGTAAAATCGTAGGCTGTGCCGGTTTTCCCCGCGGCGGGAAACTTTTTGAGGCCAAACTGCGTGCGCGCGGTTCTGCCGGTGCCGGACTCGAGCACATCGACCAAGCACGAGTGCACTTCGAAAGCGGTCTCGGGTTTGATCACGTTTTGGTGGTTCTGTTCTTGCTTTGCGTCCCAAACGAGGCTGCCGTCTTTCTCTTCGATGCGTTCCAGAATGTGCGGCGTGGCCGGGCGCCAGCCGCCGTTCGGAAAAATCGTATAAGCGAGCGCGAGCTCGGCGAGCGTGACTTCGCTGCTGCCAAGAAACGTTGCCGGGTACGGGCGCAGGGCCGAGCGAATGCCGGCGGCGCGACACAGTTGCAAAACGGGATCGAGGCCGACGCTCATCCCGAGCCGCACAGTCGCGCCGTTTTTTGATTTCACCAGCGCCTGGCGTGTAGTGATGGCGCCTTCGTAACGGTTCTCCGCGCTTTCCGGTCCCCATTCGCCCAGAATACCGGTTGTCCCGCCGATCATGACCGCGCGATTATCGAGCGGCGAATCGTCCACGACCGAGCCCGGATACATTCCGTTTTCAAACGCGGCCGCATAAACGAACGGCAACATTGCCGTCCCGACGGGCCGTTTTGCTTGCAGCGCGCGATCGTACTGGTTGTGCTCAAAGTCGCGCCCACCCACGAGAACCAAAATCCCGCCCGTCTCGTTGTCGAGGCCAATCACTGCGCCCTGCAGATATTCCGGTGGCGGCTCGTTCGAAACCGCGCCGGCGGATTTGGCTTTGCGGAAATTCGCCGCGTATTCGGCGTACGTTTGGTGATTGTAATCGGGCTGCTGCTCGGCCCGCTCGAGATTCTTACGCAACGATTCCTCGGCGACTTTTTGCAGATCGGCATCGATGGTGGTGCGGATGCGGAAGCCTTCATTCATCGCGCGGTTCCAGCCGACGGCATTGATCACCTGCTGGCGGATGTAATCGACGGCGTAATTTTGCCCCTGCGCGTTTTGGCGATTGCCGACGACCAGCTCTTCGCCCTGCGCGCGAAGCCAGGTCTGATTGTCGATCAAACCGAGGTCGCGCATCCGGCCGAGAGCATAGTTGCGCGCGTCGCGCGAGGCGGCGCGGTCCGTCCACGGCGAGAAGCGATTCGGGCTCTTGATCAACCCAGCGAGGGTGGCGCATTCGGCTAGCGACATTTCGTGCGCATGTTTCCCGAAATAACCGCGCGCTGCCGCTTCCGCTCCGTAGAGTCCCCCACCGAAATAAATCCGGTTCAGATACAGCTCTATGATCTTTTGTTTGCCGAAGCGGTCTTCGATTCGCTGGGCCAGAAAAATCTCGAGCAACTTGCGGCGGAACGTTCGTTCCTTGAGCGCGAAACTATTGCGCGCCAGTTGCTGTGTGATCGTGCTCGCGCCCTGACGCACCCGCGCGGAGACGAGGTTCTTGAGGGTTGCGCGAACGATGCCGAAGAGATCGTAGCCGTGATGGCGATAAAATTTTGCGTCTTCAACGGCGACGACGGCGTTAATCAAATTCGGCGGCAACTGGTCGTAGGGGATCGTCTCGCGGTTCTCGACATAAATTTGGCCGAAGATCTTGCCCTCACGATCGAGAATTACGCTGGCCGATTCCATCTGCTCGAGCTTGCTCAAATCGAACATGGCGGCGCGCGCTTTGAGCTGTGCCGCGACGATCGCGAAATAAACCGTCGCGGTGGCAATAACGATCAGCGCGATGGCGATGGGAATGTAAAACTGCGGCTTGGCGTACCACGGACGCCACGACCACGGATCGTGCCGCGGACGCAAATACTGCGTCTCGGTTTTAAGCTGTCGATAAGCAGCCAACGTCGCGCAATTTAGGTCAGCGCTTCAACGATTCAACGATTTGCGAGTAAATTGCGCAGCGTGACGAGCGGTGATCCAGCCTTGATCGAGCTTCTTCGCGCGGAAATCCGCGAACACGGCCCGGTTCCGTTCGCCGGTTTCATGGAGCAGGCGCTTTATCATCCCGAGCACGGCTATTATTCGAGCGGTCGCGCGGCGATTGGCCGGCGCGGCGACTATTTCACCAATGTCAGTGTTGGGCCGATCTTTGGCCAACTTCTCGCTGCGCAGTTCGCCGAAATTTGGCAACGCCTCGGCCAGATCGGTAATTTCGCGATCGTTGAACAAGGTGCGCACCACGGCGATTTCGCGCGCGACGTGCTCGCCTGGGCGCGCGAACGGTTCCCGAAATTTTTCGCCGCGTTGCGGTATCAGATCGTCGAGCCGTTTCCGATACTACAAGATCGACAATCAGAAGCGATGGCGGACTTCCGCGACAAAGTTGAATGGACGACAAGTCTCACGCCATTCACCGGCGTCCACTTCTCGAACGAGCTGCTCGACGCGCTGCCGATAAATCTCCTCGGCAAACGCGTCGGACTTGCGGACGACGAATTCGTCTTCGTCGAGATTCCCGATGATCCGGAGACGAAAGCGAATCAATCGGCGCTGGATTGGATTGATGCCGTGGCCGCGAATCTGCGGCGCGGTTTCGTGATCATGATCGATTACGGCCATACGCGCAGCCGATTCCGCCATTCGCTGCAGGTACGCGCGCAACATCGACATCTCGACTCGCCGTTTGAACAAATCGGCCGTGCCGACATCACCATGCACGTGAACTGGACCGACATAGCGCAACGCGCCGAAGCGAACGGCCTGGGCATCGCCGGCTTCGCTGATCAACTCCGCTTCCTCACCGGAATCCTCTCCACTTATCCCCAACTGCTGCCAAGCGACTCGTTAGACTCGACCGCTTTAAGCAGTCAAGTTTCGCGGGCCGGCGAGCAGAAAATCGCGCGCGAATTGCAGACGCTGCTGCACCCCGAGATGCTCGGCCGGGCGTTTCAGGTAGTGGCGTTGAGCAAGGATATTGGGGGGTCGCAACAACTTTGCGGTTTCAAATTCGCGCGCGACCCACGCGCTGCGCTGGAGCTCACACAACACCGTTGGCAACAGTCGCTGTAGCCGAGAGACCTAAACGCGCGCTGACTTAGCCGACGCCCTGGGGAACGACTTCCTCGACTGATTTCACGTTCTCCGGCGACGTGTCGGCGTGCACCATGACCGGCGCACCGTCACCCGGAGCTTTCTTTTTCTTTTCGCCGAACTTTCGGCCTTTGAACACGCCTTCCAAAATTTCACGCACCCTGAAGGTGAGGCCGTCGGTTTTGGTCACGCTTTCGATTTTTGGTTCGCAATAACGGGCGCGCAAAATCGTGGCGAGCTGTCCGTAGCCGTAAAGGCCCTGGTCGTTCATCTCGACAGTGACGATGCGCTTGAACTTCGGCCAGATTTTCTCGAGGCCGTTCGGCAACGGATGAAGGTGACGCAGATGCAGCGCACCGATTTTCTCGCCGTGCTCGCGCGCCATTTTCACGGCGTCGTGGATCGGGCCATAGGTTGATCCCCAACCGACGAGGAGCGTGTCGCCTTCCTGGTCGCCATACACTTCCGGGACAGGCAGTTCCTCGGCGAGCTTGCGCAGTTTGTTGCGGCGCTTCGCTGTCATCGCC
>QHPZ01000063.1:5522-14016 GCA_003219225.1 Verrucomicrobiota bacterium
CGGATGGCCCATCTCGTCGTGCTCGAGTCCGGACATGAGCGGATATTTTCCGTCAAGGATGCGGGTGCCGGGCGGGACGTGCTGTGTGATTGTGTCGAGCGGATACGGTTTGTGGGTTTGGCGTGGCGTGAGATCGGGCTTCGCCGCCTGCATTACTTTGGCCAGATCGGGCTCGTCGAACGCTTCGATGCGCGTCGCGAGCGAAGTGTCGCTCAAAATAAAAACCGGTGTGCTGTATCTGCGCGCGATCCGACCGGCTTCGATCGCGATGTAGAAACAATCCTCCACCGTTTTCGGCGCGAGCACGACCCGCGGACTGTCGCCGTGACTGCCGAAGATCGCCTGGTGCAAATCGCTTTGTTCGACATTGGTCGGCAGACCGGTGCTCGGTCCGCCGCGTTGAATGTTGCAAACAATCAGCGGCATCTCAGCCATCGACGCCCAGCCGATCGCTTCGGCCTTGAGCGAAATGCCCGGGCCGGCGCTGCCGGTCACGGCGAGATAGCCGGAATAAGAACAACCGAGCGCAATCGAGACCGACGCCAGCTCGTCCTCAGCCTGAACAAAAATGCCGCCGTATTTTGGCAGCTCGCGCCGCAACACTTCCATGACCGACGACCACGGCGTGATCGGATAGCCGGCGCCGAAGCGAACACCGGCCGCGATCAATCCGTAAGCGAGCGCCTGGTTGCCGTCCATCGTGATCTGGGCGCGCCCGCCGGGCTTATGGATCTTTTCGAATTGATAATGATGCGTGAGAATTTTTCCGACCGGGTAAGCGTAGCCGGCCTGGAACGCCATCAATGCGGTGTTCACCACGCTTTCGTCTTTGCCGGAAAATTTTTCGGTGATCAGCTTCTTCAGTTTCTCGGCATCGAGACTGAAAATTTTCGAGATCAGGCCAAGCACGAAAATATTTTTGCCCTTGTCCTTGGCCGTGCCGCCGAGGGCTTCGACCGTCAGCCCGGTAATCGGCACACCGACGTAAACGAAACGTTTATCGTCGAGGTTCGGCTCGACGTTGTCCGAATCGTAAAGCAGGACGCCGCCGTCGCGCAGAAACCCGATGTGGTCTTGGTAACTGTGCTGATAAAACGCGACCAGAAAATCGGCCTCATCGCCGGCGGAAAGCACTTCGCCCGAACCGATCCGCACCTGAAAGATGGACGGTCCACCGGAAATGGTCGCCGGGATGGTCATGTAGGTCATGACATCCTGCTCGCTGCGCCCGGCCAGCCGTGCTAGAAACGCGCCTGCTGTTTGAATTCCGTCCTGCGAATTTCCCGCCAGACGGATCACCGCATCTTGGATGCTTTCCGGCCGCAAATCGGCGCGTTCGGGCGTCGGCGGCGCGGTCGCCGCGCCGTCACCTGGAGTGGGTGGAGTCGAATTCACGCAATCCGCACACTAACAAAATTACGACGCTAATCCAGTGGGCAAATGTCCAGCGCGGCTAGAATCACGGCCACTCTTGACTGACTTACCCCGACGGGAACCAGGCGTGTTCCTGCCAGAAGATCTGTAGCTGCGCATTGTTGCCGCGGAAGATGTTGCGCTCGGCTCTTCGCAGATTGGCCACGCGGGTCGGAAACTGTTCTCGTGGGCGCAGACTGCATTTGCCGTCACCGGTGTATTGCCAAAGAAGCCACTCGCGCCAGGGCGCAGTGTTGCGTGGCTCGAAATGGTAATTGGCGATCCAAAGCCAGCAGTTGGTCAATGCCCGCCGCTGTGCCGACGTCACGCCCGGTACGTAAAGCATCTGCCGCAATCGATACTCGCTGCAGTAAAGCCCGGGATATTTTCCGGTGCGTTCGTTGATCCGCTCAACAAAGGCGACCGCTTGCCCGACGCTCATCGAACCGCCGGGATAGTGGGTGTTCTTTTCAAAATCGAGCACAAGTAAGACTCCGGGCCGCTCGCTTTCGGATTGAGTCGGCAACATCCGCGGCACCGATGTTGCGACGACATCGAGGAAATGATCGGCATGGCGAATCGGGTTTGTGCCGTCGGCAAAGTGATAAGCGCCCCAGAGCAGCCCGGCTTCGCGCGCCGCGCGAAAACGTTCGTAGTACCTGGCGTCGCGCTGATATCGCGGATAGGTCGCCTCGTGAATGACGCCGAAAATGCCTTGGCTCTTCATGCCGACAAAATCCGGGCGCACCAGATCGTAATGCGACATGTTGACGATGCTGTTGCCGGCGAGCGCGCCGAGCGGCGCAGAGAGGAGCGCAAACAGAACGCGAGCGAGGAGCGACTTCATTCGCAGTAAGATCGACAATCAGTTCTTCTGTAGCGGTGGTCTATGACCGTCGCACTATCCGTTAGGAATTTTCTGCGCTTCCGTTTTTGTGTCGTCCGCGCCCGGCGCTTTCTCTAAACCACGCCGTTTCAACAACGGCTCGATATACGGCTCGCGGCCGACGAAATTCTTGAACAACCCCAGCGCATCGGCCGAGCCGCCGCGGGAGAGAAGCATCTCGCGAAAACGATCACCGTTCTCCCGTTTCAATCCGCCATGTTCTTTGATCCACTCGACCGTGTCGGCGTCGAGCACTTCACTCCAGAGATAGGAGTAGTAGCCGGCCGAGTAACCGCCGGCGAAGGCGTGCGAAAAATAAAAACTGCGATACCGCGGCGGCACCGGCGGAAAATCGATCCCGCCTTTCTTCAACGCATCGGCTTCGAACGCGAACGCGTCCGTCGGAACTTGGTTAGGCTGCAATTGGTGCCAGGCCTGGTCGAGCAGCGACGCCGAGAGGTACTCGGTCGTTTTGTAGCCCTGATTGAATTTTTCTGCGGCTTCGACTTTGTCGAGCAACGCCTGCGGCATCGGCTCGCCGGTTTTGTAATGCTTCGCGTAATTGCGCAGCACCTCGGGCCAGCGCGCCCACATCTCGTTCACCTGCGACGGGTACTCGACGAAATCGCGCGGCACGCTCGTTCCGCTGAACCGCGGATATTTCACGTGGGAGAACATGCCATGCAACGCGTGCCCGAATTCGTGAAAGGCGGTGCGCACTTCATCCTGCGTGAGCAATGTCGGCTCGCCCGGCGGCGGTTTCGGTATGTTGAGGTGGTTCGCGACCACCGGTTTTGTGCCGAACAAACCGCTCTGCTGCACGTAGGCGTTCATCCACGCGCCGCCTCGCTTCGACGCGCGCGCGTAATAATCGCCGATGAAAACCGCGAGCGGTGAGCCGTCGCGATCGTAAACTTCCCAGACGCGAACGTCCGGCTGATACACCGGCAGATCGTGCCGCTCCTTGAACGTGAGCCCATATTCCTTGTTCGCGGCGAAGAACACGCCGTCGGTGATCACGTGATTCAATTCGTAATACGGCCGCACCTCTGACTCATCGAAGGCATATTTCGCCTTGCGCACTTTCTCCGAATAAAAATCCCAATCGTGCGCCGCAATTTGGAATCCGCCCTTCTCTTGATCGACAACCTTCTGTTGCTCGGCCGCTTCGCGTTTCGCGTTCGCAACCGCCGGCGGCGCGAGATCAGCGAGCAGCTTGTTCACCGTCGGCATATCATGCGCCGTCTGGTCCTCGAGCTGATACGCCGCCCAATTATCGTAGCCTAACAGCTTCGCTTTTTCCGCGCGCAATTGCGCCGTGCGCATGACGATGTTGCGCGTGTCGAACTCGCCGCCCTTGCTGTTGCGCGAGAGCGACGCGTTCATGATCCGCTCCCGCAGATGTCGATCTTGCAATGAGCCGAGCAACGGCTGCCCAGTCGTGTTCTGGAGCTGAATAACAAATTGCCCTTCCTTGTGCTCCGCCTTCGCCGCGTTGGCCACGCCCTTCATCTGATCATCGGTCAAGCCGGCAAGCCCTTCCTTTTTCTCAACCACGATCGACGACGCGTTCCGCTCCTTTAAAACATCCTGCTCGAAATCCGTTTGCAACGTCGCCAGCTCGGCGTTGACCTTCTTCAGCTTTTCCTTATCAACGTCGGCGAGCTTTGCGCCCGCGCGCACGAAATCTTTGTAGTAACGCTCAAGCAGGTAGGCGGACTCGGGATCGAGGCCGAGCTTGTCGCGTTGGTCGTAAAGCGCCTGGACCCGGGCGAACAATTTCGGATTGAGATGGATTTCGTCGCGATGGGCGGAGAGCTTCGGCGCCACCTCCTTGTCGATCTTCTGCAGAGTCGGGTTGGTGTTGCAGGCGTTCAGGTTGTCGAACGTGCGCTCGGCGCGATCGAGCAATCTCCCGGTGTGCTCGAGTGCGACGATGGTGTTATCGAACGTCGGCGGCTCCGCGTTGTTCGCGATCGGTTCGATCTCCTTGAGCTGCTCGCGCATGCCGGCCTCGATCGCCGGCACAAAGTGATCATCCTTCAGTTGGTCGAACTGCGGATAATGATACGGCAACGCGCTTTCGATCATCAACGGGTTATCGTTCGAATCGGCGGCGCGCACGGCGGTGTTTTGCGCAGCGACAAGAAAAGCGCAAGCGAAGAAACAGAATCGAAATGGCATAGGCGGAAAACGTCGAACGCCGAACGCCCAACGTCCAACGCTGAATCTGAGTCGCGCCTGGATGCTGGAAGGTGTTTTGTCGGCGTTATCTAACGACGATCCACGCCGCGCCGCGTTGCAAGCCGCAGCCGACGCGCCACCGTCGCGCCGGACTCGCCGCCGTGACCGGCGAACATTACGAAGGCGGCCATTGGCTCGGGAGTTTTGCAGTCTACCTCACCACGCAGCGCGGTATTTCTGCCGCGGAGCCGCGCGCGCATTGATCGGCAAACGCGGTTGTCCGCTCTAGCCATCGGCGCGCTCGCCGATCGCCATTCGCGTTACCTCGGCGAGATGCAGCCCCCGACGCTCCGTGGTTTGCCTGATTTGTTCGCGGCAACTGAAGCCGTCGGCGATGATGAGCGTCTCTTTGGCCGCTTCACGCACTCGCGGCAGCAGGACGCGTTCGCCGCACGCGATCGAGACATCGTAGTGATCTTTCTCGAACCCGAACGCGCCGGCCATGCCGCAGCAACCGGAATCGAGCAACTCGAAATCGAGCCCGAATCTTTCCAGCAGCTCCCGGTCGGCGTCCATTTTCATGATCGCATGGTGATGACAATGGCCGTGGACGATCGCCTTGCGCGCGAGTTTTGGCAGTTGATAGCTCGGCGCGAATTTTTGCAGGAACTCGGCCAGGGTGAACGTTTGCTGAGACAAGCGGATCGCGTTCTCGTTTTGCGCAAACATCTCCAGCAGTTCATCCCGAAAAACAGCGATGCAACTTGGTTCCAACCCGACCATCGGCGTGCCCGCTTCAATGTCGTCGCGCAGCGCGTCGAGAATTTGTCCTAGCCAGCGCTTCGCCGTGTCGAGCATTCCGTAATCGTAAAGTGGCCGCCCGCAGCAAAGATCGACATCTGGAACGACAATTTCGAACCCAGCGTCTTCAAGCACTTCCACCGCCGCAATTGCGATCTCCGGGTGAAAGAAGTTATTGAATGTGTCGGGCCAAAGAATCACGCGCGTGTTCGCCGATTGACTGGTAGCGCGCGACCGCCGGGCGCGCCGCTCTTCGGACGTGCGATTCGGCGCGCTCGGCGAGCGCGCCCTACCACCGCGAGTTCTTCGAAACCAACGTTTGAAATTTTCGCCGGCAAATTCCGGCAGCTTTCTCTGCGGCGCGATGCCGATGATCTTTTTCCCAACCGTGCTCGTGATTGACGCGCGATTCACGAGATTCACGAACCCCGGCGAAATCTGCGCCAGCCGCGCCCACACGTGAATGAGCCCAAACGCATAGGCGTGCACCGGCCGCGGCCGATGTTTGTAATAATGCGACAGGAACTCGGCCTTGTAGGTGGCCATGTCGACGTTCACCGGGCAATCGGCCTTGCAACCTTTACACGCCAGACAAAGATCGAGCGCGTCCTTCACCTGCTCGTCGCGCCAGCCGTTTTTGCCAATCACCGGGCCATTCAACATTTCCCAGAGCAACCGCGCCCGTCCGCGGGTGGAATGTTTTTCCTCGCGCGTCGCCATATAACTCGGGCACATCGTGCCGTGCTCGTGCCGGCGGCATTGGCCGACGCCAACGCAGCGCTCAATTGCGTAGGAAAAACTGCCCTTGTCCTTCGGGTATCGGAAATACGTCGGCCACTGCGGCGGATCGTAGCGTTCTCCGTAGCGCAAATTTTCGTCGCGCCGGTACGGCGTGACGATCTTGCCCGGGTTCATTTTCCAATCCGGGTCCCAGATTTCCTTGAACTCGCGAAACGCCTGCACCAGTTCGTCGCCGAACATTTTTGGCAACAATTCGCCGCGCGATTGCCCGTCGCCGTGCTCGCCCGAGAGCGAGCCGCCGTAGCGCTTCACCAAGTCGGCCGCTTCATCGGTGAAGCGCAGATAAGTTTGGATCCCTTCGTGCGTCTTCAGACCGAAATCGATCCGCGTGTGCACGAGGCCCTGACCGAAATGCCCGTAGAGCGTGCAGCCATAGCCGTGCTTCTCGAGTAGCGCGCGAAAGTCGCGCAGATATCTGCCGATGTCCTCCGGCGACACCGCGGAATCTTCCCACCCTTCCCAGGTGTCCGGCTGGTTCGGCACACGCGCGCTCGCGCCCAGACCTGAGTCGCGAATTTTCCAGACCACCTTTTCCTTCAGCGGATCGTCGAGCAGCTTCATACTCGGCGGCTCCGGCTGCGCCTTGAGTTCCGCCATTAATTTCTTCGCCGGCGCGTCGGATTCTTCCTTGCTGTTCCCGCCAAACTCGATCAGCAACCAGCCTTTGCCCGGCGGCAAAATCTCCAGATCGCGCGGGTGAAGCCGTTTTACCTTCATCGCGTTGATCAACACGTCGTCGATGCCTTCCAAACCAATTGGTTTGTACTTGCGGATCGTTGGAACGTGATCGCCCGCGCGGTAAACATCCGGATAACCGAGCAGCAGGAGCGAGCGCGCCCGCGAAGTCGGAATCAGCTCCAGTGTCGCTTCCAAAATGATCGCACACGTGCTCTCGCTGCCGACGAGGGCGCGCGCGACGTGAAAATTCTTTTCCGGCAAAAGGTCATCCAAATTGTAGCCTGAGACGCGCCGCGGAATTTTCGGAAACCGCTGCCTGATGAGATCACCGTAGCGATCGCGAAGAGCGACAAGTCTTTTGTAAATCTCACTGCTCCGTCCGCCCGCCGCGATGATCTTTGCCAGATCGACATCGCCCGTTTTCCCAAAGCGCAAGATCGTTCCGTCATAAAGCAGCACTTCGAGCTCGTGCACGTTATCGGAGCAACGCGCGCCGCCGCCGTAGAACTCGGCCATGACCGAATGCACGCCGCAGGAGTTGTTACCGAGCATCCCGCCGATCGCGCAATGACTGTGCGTCGCCGGGTCGGGTCCAAATACTAGCCCGTGCTTTTCGAGCGCATGATTCATTTCGTCGAGCACGATGCCCGGCTCCACCCGCACCAGTTTGCGCTCGGTGTCGATCTCATGGAGGCGATTGAAGTACTTGGTGAAATCGATGATCACCGCAATGTTGCAGCATTGACCGGCCAGACTGGTGCCGCCGCCCCGGCAGGTGATCGGCGCGCCGAATTTTCGGCAAGCGGCGACGGTCGCGATCACGTCGTCGCGACCCTGCGGGATCACAACGCCAATTGGAATCTGCCGATAATTCGAGCTGTCGGTCGAATACAGTGCGCGGTCGCCATCACTGAAGCGCACCTCGCCGCGGATTGTTCGGCGAAGTTCACGCTCGAGCCCGGCAACATCGACATCCACTTGCCGTTTCATCCCCAATTGCGTCGCGGGCGCGCTAGTTCTGGTCGCGCAGTTTCACATACGCGCGATGCAGAAAGTCGGACATCGCGACGCTTGCGAGGATACTGGCGAAAAGTCGCCCAATCCGAGGCGCGAAAATAAAGGCGAAGCCGAGCGCAGTCGCGCACCATGGCGCCATGCAAAACGGGCAGGAGACCAATTGGCCAATTCCGCGCTGGATTCCGCGGCCGCGCGGTTCCTCTTCCACCTCGCCCGCGCCCGCGCTGCGGATGTAATTCACGAACGGCGCGCGCAGAATGCTGGTGATCCGGTCTTTCGCCACGATCCGGCTCAACTTGTGCGTGGCGACTCCAAGCAGCGCCAGATCGAACAAGCTGATTTTTCTTGGCAGCCGGTCCTGCTCGATCGCGATCGAGGTCAGCGTGACGACGCTCGCGAGATAAAACGCGAGCATCGCCGCGTACTCGGCGAGCAATTGTTCTTCGCACTCCTCCCGTTCCGCCGTTTTCTCGCCGTACTTCTCGATCGAGAAATCGTTCTTCACCGGGCGCGCGCGCGATTGTGACTCTTTCACACAATTAGATCGCAAATTTCTGCGCATCCGCGCGTTTCAGACTCAGCCCGAGCCCCGGCTGAGCCAGGTCGAGTTTCAATGTGCCATCGATTGGATCGACAACGCCATCGAAGAGCATGCGTTCGATGCGCACGTGATCGTAAAAATATTCCGCGTGTCGAAAGCTCGGTGTGGCGCAC
>QHPZ01000004.1:0-200 GCA_003219225.1 Verrucomicrobiota bacterium
AGACGCCGCTCGGTCGAGTCGGTCAGCCCGACGATATCGCGCCCGCTGCTGTCTTTTTCGCTTCGGATGATTCGAAATGGGTCACCGGCGAAACGCTGCTCATCGCGGGCGGACTTCGTTAGGAATTTCGGAACAATGACTTTTTTTCAAGGAAACGAAAGGAAAATTAAAAATGAAAACGAAAATGTTAGGCATCGTGC
>QHPZ01000004.1:218-3292 GCA_003219225.1 Verrucomicrobiota bacterium
GCGGCGAGCCGCTCCGAATGCAACAGCACCTCCAACGACTCTCGCCGAAAATGCCAGTACGGATTTCGAAATACGAAAGGAAAACAAACAATGAAAACAAAATTACTAACGGTTGCGCTGCTTGCGAGCGCAGCCCTGATTGCTCAGGCACAGGCAGGTGGTCATGGCGGCGGCGGCGGACGAGGTGGTGGCGGCGGCTTCGGTGTTAGCGGAGGCGGAGGCTTTTCATCCTTCCACGGCGCGCCGATGGGAAATTTCGGTCGTGGCGGCATGATGTATTCCGGCCAACGCTTCTCCATGCCGGGTTCCGGGTTCCGGTCGTATTACGGCGGCGCGTATGCCGGCCGATCGATCGGGTCCCGACAGTTCAGCGAAAACATTAGTCGCAGCAGCGGCGCGGCGCGCTCCGCAAACGGCGAACGTAGGATCGGCAATTCGTCGCGGGCAGGAAGTAGCTCCGGCCAAATCCGTAGCGGGCGAAACCTGCCGTCGAACTGGCAGAACCACGTCGTCGCGCAGCACTCAGCCAATTGGCAGCGCAATTGGAACCAAAATCGGGACCACTTTTGGAATGGTCACCATTGCCGTTTCATTAACGGCTCCTGGTTCGTCTTTGACTTCGGGTTTTATCCATGGTGGCCGTATTGGTATCCGTACGACTACTACGGCTACGGTTATTACCCGGGCTATTACGACCCGTACGGTTACGATGGCGGAGATTATTACGGGTACTCGGATGAATCCGCGGGCTCGGCGGTCGCCGCCGCTCAGCAGCAGCTGGCGCGACGCGGTTATTACCGCGGGGAAATCGACGGCGTCATCGGTCCGCAAACACGCCGCGCCATTGCGCGTTATCAAAGTAATCACGGCCTGGAGGTGACCGGCGCACTCACTCCCGACACGCTCCAAGCGTTGCAATCGCAACGGAGTTAAGCCGGCGATGAAACCAAACCTCGAAAAAGTGAAGTTGCTCAGCCGGGATCTGCGCGACGGCAAAGAATATCCGCGCAGCCCGCGCGAAACATTCGCCGGTTATGTGCTTGCGGCCCGCGCCGTGGAGGCGAATACCATTCAAATTGTCCGTTGGATCAGCGCTGGCTGAAGTTCGCGGAGATTGACTACGACGCCTTCAGGGCGTTCGTCGCCACCGGCGCAACCGATGCCGAGATCGCGACGTGGATCGCGGAGCATGCGAAGAAACGTCCGCGCGCTGAAATCATCGCCTGGAATAACAAGGAACGCGACCTGCGCTTGAGCGATCTGCCTGTCGAAACCCAGGAATACATGGAGGACTACATCACCGAGTTCATCCCGCGCAACCGGGTCGTTTACCACTGGTTCGACGTCTACGACTTGGAGGAGGAACGCTTCTAGAAAACTCAACCAAAACGAAGGGCGGCGTGAGGCGCGCCGCCTTCGTTAAACCTAAGAAGAAAACAAATCGAATGAACGAAAACAAAACAGATAGTCGAAAACCTCTTCGCCGAAGAGACGTCAAAATTCCGCGACAGAATCTCAGCAAGAAGTGGCGTGAAATGTTTCGGCGCCGCCGGCGAATGCACGATCCGATGCTTGTCCTCAACATGTCGATCTTCAACTTCGCCGGCGGATGGGATCGGCTGCTCAACCGACCGCAAGTTTACACAAACGTAACGTGACAATACGACTGCAAAACGATCAAGATCCGCCAGGGCGATACGGCCACGGGTGGGACATCTCTAATGCAACCTAGAGCGAAAGGAACTCATTATGCCATACATCACGGTTGGAAAAGAAAACAGAACTAACATCGACATTTATTACGAAGACCATGGCTCAGGTAAGCCGATCATCTTGATCCACGGGTATCCGTTGAGCGGCGCGTCTTGGGAGAAGCAGATGCCGGTGCTCTTGAATGCGGGTTATCGCGTGATCACCTACGACCGCAGAGGCTTCGGTAAGTCGAGCCAGCCGACTGCAGGCTACAATTACGACACGTTCGCGGCGGATCTGCGGGAAGTGATCACGCAGCTCAAGCTTCAAGATGTAACACTGGTGGGATTTTCAATGGGTGGCGGCGAGATCGCACGCTACTTCGGAAAATACGGTTCTAAGGATATGAGCAAGGCCGTGTTCATTGGCGCGGTGCCACCGTTCTTGCTGAAAACCGCCGATAACCCCGAGGGCGTCGACGGCAGCGTGTTCGAAGGAATCAAAAAAGCCGTCGCGGCGGACCGCTACGCATTCTTCACCGAGTTCTTCAAAAATTTTTACAACACCGATCTCTATTTAGGTAAGCGTGTGAGCGATGATGTCGTGCGCGCCAGTTGGAACGTTGCTGCCGGATCATCTGCCACCGCCAGCCTGGCCTGCGTTCCAACTTGGCTGGAGGACTTCCGTGAGAATCTGAAGCGGGTGGATGTGCCGACATTGGTGATCCACGGCGATGACGATCGCATTGTTCCTTTATCAGCAGCGGGACAGCGGACAGCAAGACTAGTCAAAGGTGCCAAGCTGGTGGTGATCAAAGGCGGCCCGCATTGCATCACCTGGACGCACGCCGACGAGGTGAACACCGCATTACTTAATTTTCTCAAAGGCTGACTCCGACTAACGACTCCATGCATCAACGGCGCTTATTCACGGTCGCGGCAATTGGCGCAGCAACGTTGGTTGCTGTGTCGTTGAGCACCAGTTGCTCGCGCAAGTCGACGCAAGTCGCGCCGGACGCGCCGGAGGTTCTTGTGACAACGGTGCAACCGCGCGATGTGCCGCGAGTTCTGGAGCGCGTCGCCACGCTCGACGGATTCATTAACGCCAACATTAATGCGCAAGTGCAGGGCTACCTCGTTTCGCGCGATTACAAAGAAGGCAGCGTAGTAAACAAAGGCGATCTCCTTTTCCAAATCGACCCGCGGCCGTTCGAAGCAGCGCTCGCGCAGGCCAAGGCGACGTTGGCAAAAGACCAAGCCAACCAGGTCAAAGGTGACGCGGACGAAAAGCGCGCGCTCGATTTGTTTAATAAGAAGGTGATCAGCGATCAGGAGCGAGATACGGCGATCGCTGCCGCCGGTTCGAGCAGGGCCAATGTTCAA
>QHPZ01000266.1 GCA_003219225.1 Verrucomicrobiota bacterium
TGGAGAAACCATTTCCGCACCGCGATTTTGTCGAACTGGTGCAAGCCGTGCTGCGGCCGGCCGGCAAAACCGAAAGCGAAAAATTTCGCGGCACGCTAAGCGATCTCCACATCCCCGACATCATTCAGCTCAAATGCATGAGCGGCGCGACTTCCGCGCTCGAGTTCACCGGGTCGCACGGCGAAAAGGCGCGGGTTTTTTTTGAGAACGGGCAGGTGCGCCATGCGACTGCACCGGGCAAAGAAGGGATGCGCGCGTTCAATGAAATCGTGACGTGGAAAGGCGGAACGATCTCCGAAGTCTCGAATCCCAGCCCCGCTCCGCCTACGATCAACCTCGACTGGCAGGTTTTGTTAATGGAAGCGATGCGTTCGGCCGATGAAGAACAGGAAGTGGCTCACCCGGCCGCGGCTGCTTCGGCGGCCAAGCGCAACGTGCTCGTCATCGACGACAGTTTGATGTTGCTCAGCTTTGTGGAGGAAGTGCTGACCGATGCCGGTTACCAGGTAGTTACGGCGCCAACCGCCCAAGAAGGACTCGATCTCGCGAAGAGCGATCGGCCCGAACTGATTCTGCTGGATTATTTGCTCCCCGATATGAAAGGCGACGAAGTCACTCGCAAGTTGTTTGACGATCCAGACACCGCCAACGTGCCCATCGTCTACATGTCCGGCTTCGGCGCGGACCTGCAATCAGAGCAGAACGCCAGCCGCAACGTTATTGGATTCTTGAATAAACCGTTTACATCGGATTTGCTTGTCAAAACCGTGGAAGAACACATGCCCAAATCGCCGGCCGAACCCGAACCGGCCAGAGTCGACACGCAAGCGACCAGTGCCGAAGCAGAGTCCACGCGAACAGAACCGGAGCCGGTCTCTGCAGAACCGGAGCCGATTCCTGTGGAAGTGGAGGCGACCCGTCCCGAACCGGCGCCGATCGCAACGGAAACGGAACCGTCGAGAGTGGAGGCAGAGCCAGCGACACCGGCTGACGACTTACCCTTGGCAGAGCCGCTGCCTGTGTTTGATGAGCAAATTATCCCTCCGGAATTCGCGTCGCACGATCGCGAGCCAGCAGCGGAAACACCCATGGAAGCGGCGCCACCATTGTCTGAGCCAGCGGTGGAAACACCCACGGAGCCGGCGGCATCATCATTGTCTGAGCCAGCCGAACCTACCTGGGCGCAACCAGCGCCGAGCGCTCCGGCAACTGCGGCTGCTCTGCCCGACGAGTCGATCACCGGCGGACCATTTTTCTGCGGCGACACGAGCTTCTTCTCGGTCAATCGCGCCCTGCAAACAATCGCAAAGGAGAAGCTGACCGGCTGGCTGCGCGCGTTTTGGCCTAACGGATCAGTGGAGCTTCTCACCCGAAACGGCGAGATTATTTTGGCGACAACACGCGATCCGCAACTCTACTGCCCCGACGCGCCGATTACGCTGGTGAATGTCGATCCGGAGCGGATCGAGGCCGCACGCGACCAGCAAGGCGCCAGCGGTTGTCCGCTTTTTCTCACGCTGGCGCAGGAGGGATTGATCCTGCGCGAGCCGGCCGTGCAGTTGGTGCAACATTACGGCCAGAAACTTTTCGCCGAGCTTTGGACCGCGCCGCACGTGCGCTTTCTCTTTGAACGGAACCGGGAATTCCCCGGCTACGCGAGCGAATTGGCGCCCGAGCCGGATGTTGATCACTGGGCGCTTGCGAGCTTGCGCTTCATCCAGTTCCAGGACCTCGGTGCGCAAACCAAATTCGATCCGGCGTGCATCCCGGCCTACACTAAAGAAGGATTTGAGCGCGTTCAGAATCTGAAACTAACCGTCGCTGAGGCGCAGTTTGCTTCGCAATTCAACGGCGTTCGTTCTGTCCAGCAGATCGCGCGTAACCTGCGGCTCGATCTGAAATTTGCCCGACTCACTCTCTTCCGCTTTCTCGCCCTTGAGATCGTGGAGTGCTGGCCATCGACCATCGCGGCCAAGCCGGAAAAGAAAAGTATTTTCCAGCGCTTCACGCGCTCAATCGGCGGCGGTGAGTGATCGTCCGCCGGGCGCGGATCGATTTTGCCGTCTCGCATGAAGAGGAAAGTCCTCGTTGTCGATATTGGCGGGACGCACGTCAAACTGCTCCGCTCCGCGCGCGACACGGCTAAATTCGATTCCGGGCCAGAATTGCGCCCGAAACGATTCGTCCAGGAAATGAAAGAACAAACGCGCGACTGGAAGTATGACGCGCTCTCGATCGGATTTCCGGCGCCGGTGCGTCGCGGGCAAGTCGTGAAAGACCCCAAGCACCTCGGCAAAGGCTGGATCGGGTTCAATTTTAGCAACCCGCTCGGCAAACCAGTGCGCGTCATCAACGATGCTTCGATGCAAGCGCTCGGCAGCTACCGCGGCGGACGCATGTTGTTTCTCGGCCTCGGCACCGGCCTCGGCTCCGCGTTCGTTTGGCAAGGTCATGTGCTTCCGCTCGAGCTCGGCGACCTGCCGTATCGCGACCGCGACATTATCGAAAATTTTGTCGGTATTCCGGGACTGGATCGACTCGGCGCAGAAGGATGGAAACGCGAAGTCCTCTTTTGCGTCGAGCACCTCAAGTCGGCTTTTATTGCCGACCGCGTCGTGCTCGGCGGCGGGCTTATTCACCGGATTGGCAAGTTGCCGGAGTGGATCGAACCCGGTAAAAATGAAAACGCCTATCGGGGCGGGTTGCGGCTTTGGGAAACGGATCGCGATGGCAAGCTGAAGTGGCAGATCGTTTGAAGAGGAAGAGTGCCAGAGAGGGGACTCGAACCCCTACGGGTTTCCCCACCAGATCCTAAGTCTGGCGCGTCTGCCAATTCCGCCACCCTGGCGTGGTCCGAATGGTAGCACGAACTCAGCGCACTCGACAGTCGGACACGAAAGCGCCGGACGCGGCGGATTGATTTTCGCCGCCGGCAGCGACTGCGTGCAGCGGTGTCTCCGCCACGAGATTCGCGTTCACCGCGCGATAACGCAGCGTTCCTTCGTAGACGTACAAAGGAATATACCTCGATGAATTTTGCTGCTCGGCTCGCACCACGCGCGCGTTGAACGTTGGGTCGAGGACAAAATGTCCATCAGCCGTTTCCCATTCGACCCAGGCGTGCGTGAACCAGTCGCCCGCGTGGTGCTTGCCGATCACAAAGCGCACGTTGGTCGCGCCGATCGATTGCATGAATTCATACATGGCGATCGCTTTGCCTTTGCAATCAGCGCATCGCGTCGCGCGTACTTCCTCCGGTGTTTGCCATCCGGGGGCTTCAGTTGGGGTCGAAGCCAACACCGGCTGAACACGCGCCATCTGATTGTCGTAGGGCGTCGATTCCACGCTCATCAAGAGCGGCTGGGCAAATGAACACGCCGACGTGCAAAGAACGAATGCAAGACAGATGGCGGCGGATTGCCTGCGCGGAGAAGCTCTCATCGGTATCCCTTTTAGAGCAGCGGTCATGCCGAGTTTCCGCTTTCCAAGCTGCAGATGCTGGCGGCAACAAAGATCGACAATCACCAGCTTTTTCTCCTGCGAGTTAAATGACGGCGTGGTCGGCGGTGCGGGTCTTGTGGTAATACAGATTCAGAGCTGATTTTCACGCCCATGGCCACCCGTTCGAACCGCAAACGCATCGTCCTGAAATTTGGTTCTGGCATTCTTACCCGCGCCCGGGAGATCGATTTGGATCCGAAGCAAATTGCAAAATTGACGGCTGAAATCGCCATGCTGGTGAACGCCGGCCATCAATGCATCGCGGTTACCAGCGCCGCTGTGGCCGCAGGCATCAGCGCGTTGCGATTGACCGAGCGCCCGAAGGATCTCGCGACTGCGCAAGCAAGCGCCGCGGTCGGTCAATCGAAGCTCATGCGCGCCTACGAGGCAGCCTTCGCGCACTATAAATTAAACGTCGCGCAACTCCTGCTCACTCACAGCGACCTCGACAGCCGGACCCGCCGCATGAATGCGAAGAACACGCTCGAGCGCCTGCTCGCCGCCGGCAACATCGTGCCCATCATCAACGAGAACGATTCTGTCGCGGTGGAAGAATTACGATTCGGCGATAACGATCGGCTCTCTGCTGAGGTGGCGATGCTCGCTCGCGCCACGCTTCTCGTCATCCTTACACAAGTCGACGGACTAATCGACTCCGACGGCCGCGTGATTCCACGCGTGCGCGATGTCGAACAAGTCAAAAATCTCGCCACTGAGAGCAAGGGCAAGTTCTCGCAGGGGGGCATGATTTCGAAGCTGCAGGCGGTCAAGATGGCCGTCGATGCAGGTATCACCACCGTGATCATCAACGGCCGTCGCCCGCATTTGATTGGGGACGTTGTGGCGGGCAAACAGGCTGGCACCCATTTTGTCGCGCAGCGACGCACCGCAGCTCTCGACGCCGCACTCGAAGAACCGCGAGGTTGACGCCCGCGAAAAGACAACGACGCATTCATAATGGATCTCGCGAACCAAATGCTCGATCTCGGCCGACGCGCACGCGCGGCCGCGAGCGCATTAGCGCTGCTCCCGAGCGAGCAAAAGAACGCTATCCTCCGCGCGATCGCTGAAGAGATTGATGCACGCGAGAGCGCGATCCTCGCCGCGAACGCACAAGACGTCGCCGCCGCGCAGCGCAATGGTCTCGCCGGAGCGATGACCGATCGGTTAACTTTGAATCCTGAGCGGCTTCAGGGAATGGCTGCGAGTGTTCGCCACGTCGCGGCATTGCCCGATCCAGTCGGAGAAGTGATCCGCGAATGGACGCAGCCGAATGGTTTTCACATTTCCAAGGTGCGCGTCCCCATCGGCGTGATCGGCATCATCTACGAGTCGCGCCCGAACGTGACGAGCGATTCCGCTGTTCTTTGCGTGAAGACCGGCAACGCGAGCATTCTGCGAGGCGGCTCGGAGTCGATCCACTCGAACCTCGCCATCGCCAAGGCGCTGCAGCACGGCGGCGCAAAGGCTGGATTGCCGGCGGATAGCGTCCTGCTCGTACCGCAAACGGACCGCAAGGCCGTCCGCCACATGGCCCAAATGGATCGCTACATTGATCTCATCGTCCCACGGGGCGGTGATGCACTAATCGAGACGGTCGTGCACCATGCGCGTATGCCGGTGATCAAACACGCGCATGGTCTTTGCAT
>QHPZ01000005.1:0-2715 GCA_003219225.1 Verrucomicrobiota bacterium
TTTCGAAACTAATCTTGAGCGGCGATTTCGAAGGCGCGCTCGCCGTGGCGCGGCAACAGGTCGCGGGCGGGGCGAACCTTCTCGACGTCAACATGGACGAAGGCATGATCGACTCCGAAGCAGCGATGGTCCGCTTCCTGAACCTCATCGGGAGCGAGCCGGAGATCGCCCGGATCCCAATGATGATCGACAGCTCGAAGTGGAGCGTGATCGAAGCAGGGCTGAAATGCATTCAGGGCAAATGCGTGGTCAATTCAATCTCACTCAAGAATGGCGAAGAAGAATTCCTGCGCCAGATCGAGTTAATCAAACGCCACGGCGCGGCCGTGATCGTGATGGCGTTCGACGAACAGGGCCAGGCCGACAATTCCCAGCGCAAGATCGACATCTGCGGGCGCGCCTACAAACTGCTGACCGAACGCGCGAATTTTCCCGCCAGCGACATCATCTTCGATCCGAACATCCTCACTGTCGCCACCGGCTTGGAGGAACATCGCAGTTGCGCCGTCGATTTCATTGAGGCGACGCGTTGGATCAAGGCGAACCTGCCGGGCGCGCGGGTAAGCGGCGGCGTGAGCAACGTCTCTTTTTCGTTCCGCGGCAACAACACCGTGCGCGAAGCAATGCACGCCGCGTTTTTGTTTCACGCCATTCGCGCCGGACTCGACATGGCGATTGTCAACTCCGGGCAGCTGGCGGTGTACGAAGAAATCGAGCCTGAGCTGCGCGAGCGTGTCGAAGACGTGCTGTTGAATCGCCGCGATGATGCAACCGAACGACTGGTCGATTTCGCCGAGCGGGTGAGAACCAAAGACAAAGCGCCGATCAAAGATGAAGCGTGGCGCAGCGAACCGGTCGAGGAACGCCTGAAGCACGCACTCGTTCACGGCGTCGTCGATTACATCGACATCGATACCGAAGAGGCGCGGCAAAAATGCAAGCGACCACTCGACGTGATTGAAGGCCCGCTCATGGCCGGGATGACTGTGGTGGGCGATCTCTTCGGCGCGGGCAAAATGTTTTTACCGCAGGTAGTGAAGAGCGCGCGCGTCATGAAAAAGGCCGTCGCCTATCTCATGCCGTTCATGGAAGCGGAGAAATCGACAGGCGCGCAACCGCAGGGACGTATCGTCATGGCCACAGTCAAAGGCGACGTGCACGATATCGGTAAGAACATCGTCGGCGTCGTCCTGCAATGTAACAATTACGAGGTTCTCGATCTTGGCGTGATGGTGCCGGCTGCGAAAATCCTGGAAACCGCACGCGAAAAGGAAAAGCCGACGCCATTGGCTTGAGCGGACTGATCACGCCCTCGCTCGACGAAATGGCGCACGTGGCGCAGGAAATGGAACGTGAAAACTTCGATTTGCCGCTGCTCATCGGCGGCGCAACCACCAGTCGCGCCCACACCGCGGTCAAAATCGCGCCGCATTACCACGCAAGCACGGTGCACGTCCTCGACGCTTCCCGCGCCGTCGGCGTCGTGAACTCGCTCTTGAACGAGCAGCAGAAGGGCGCGTTTGATGCAAAGACGCGTGCCGAATACGCTTCGCTTCGCGAGCAACACGCCGCCAAAACGCGAGAGAAAAAACTGCTGACGCTCGGCGAAGCGGGTGCCAATCGCATACCGATCGACTGGAGCGGCTATGACCCGCCGAAACCAGATTTTCTCGGAGTACGTGTGGTCGCGACTAATCTGCTCGCCACGTTGGTAGAGTATATCGACTGGTCGCCGTTCTTTCACGTCTGGGAATTGCGCGGGCGCTATCCGGCGATTTTGGATGATCCTGATGTCGGCAGACAGGCGCGCGATTTATTCGACGACGCGCAGAAGATTCTGGAGCAGATCGTGGCTGATGAATCGTTGCAGGCGCGGGGCGTCTTTGCATTTTGATTCGCGTCGGGAAAAGCTGGCCACGTTTTATTTTCTGCGCCAACAAATGCAGAAACCCGCCCGACAATTCAACCACTGCCTGGCCGATTACGTCGTCCCGGTCGGAAATTCGGAAACGACCGATTACATCGGCGGTTTCGCGGTGACAATCCACGGCGCGGATGAGCTCGCGAAAAAATTCGCGGCCGCGTACGACGATTACAGCGCGATCATCACCAAAGCGCTGGCCGATCGTTTCGCGGAGGCGTTCGCCGAATATCTGCACAAGCAGGCGCGGATCGCCTGGGGCTTTGGACGCGATGAAAACCTGACCAACCTCGATTTGATCCGCGAAAAGTACCGCGGAATCCGACCAGCGCCGGGATATCCCGCCTGCCCCGACCACGCGGAGAAGCAAACCTTATTCGCCTTGCTCCAAGCCGAGCGCAAGATCGACATCCGCTTAACCGAGTCGTATGCGATGCATCCTGCCGCCAGCGTGAGCGGCTTTTATTTCTCGCATCCGGACGCAAAATATTTCGGTGTCGGTCAAATCGGCCGAGACCAGGCGGAAGATTACGCGGCGCGGCGCGGCGAACCAGTTGAAGCGGCCGAAAAAAGGCTGGCGCCAAACCTCGGTTACGACCCAACTACCGTCGGAGCTTGAGTGATCACTTTTCGTGTGCAAGGTCCCTCGCCCCGAACGCTTTCGGGGCTCGTGATGACAGCATGTCGCTTTCGTGATAAGCATCACGCTGCACGACGGGGCGTAGCTTAGCTTGGTAGAGCGCGTGGTTTGGGACCACGAGGTCGGAGGTTCAAATCCTCTCGCCCCGACCAGC
>QHPZ01000005.1:2764-3240 GCA_003219225.1 Verrucomicrobiota bacterium
CCGCGAGTCCAAGGCAACGAAGCATGGCGTACCATGGTGCTTGGTTCATCAGGAGCAGTTTCCGACACGCGCAGAAGCGATGGCGCGTGAGCGCTATTATAAAACCGGTCGAGGACGCGATGAACTACAGCTATTACAGTAGAGCGGTCGCCGCGGCGACAGGTCGGAGGTTCAAATCCTCTCGCCCCGATGTCTTCTTCAAAGGGATGACACGGACGATCCTATTTACTTTTGCAGCTCTGGTATCCCTTACGCTCAGCGCGCGCGCACAGGAGTTGGCGCCGTCGGCAGTCGATCTGACGACAAAACCAGCCGAGCGGAATCCTGCTGCGGCCACGCCGACTCCGACACCGGCCTCGGAACTGCCCGACCTTCCCGAATTATCGCAGCTGGATGAAATCTTTAAGCAAACGTCGCTCGGCAAAACGGCCGATGAATTTCGCGTGCACATCGAGTGGCGACGGCTGCGGAACCGG
>QHPZ01000267.1 GCA_003219225.1 Verrucomicrobiota bacterium
TGGCGGACACGGATTTCATGCGCTTTTCGCTCGGACCTTACAACCGCGAGCAGACGGCGACGTTCATCGAAAAACTGATCGGCTGGGAGCGGGCCGGTCTGCCGTCGCAGTTCGCGCTCATCACGCGGGCAGAGAACGCGTTCATCGGTTACTGCGGGTTTTACCATCATCCGACTGAAAACATCCCTGATGTGGAGATCGGCTACCGGTTGCATCCGGGTTATTGGAACCGCGGACTCGCGACTGAAGCGGCGCGCGCGGTGCGGGATCACGCCTTTCGCGATCTGAAGCTGCCGCGAGTGATCTCACTCGTGCACCCGGAAAATATTCCATCGCGCCGCGTGGCGGAGAAAAACGGCATGAGCATCGAGAAGGAAATTATCTTCAAAGGATTTCCGACGCTGCTGTATGCGATGCGGCGCGAAGACTGGCTGGCGCGCCGTGGCGCTGAGTAAATTCGCGGGCCAGCTTGCGGTAGGCGTAGGCGCCGGCGCCGCGCGGGTCGTATTCGAGGATCGATTTGCCGAAGCTGGGCGCTTCGCTCAGACGCACCGTGCGTGGGATCACGGTATTGTAAACGCATTTCCCGAAATGCTGGCGAACTTCGGCGACCACTTGCGCGCTCAGGTTGGTGCGACTGTCGAACATCGTCATCACGATCCCGCCGATCTCGAGCTGGTTGTTCGCGCCGGAGTCGCGCACCTGCTCGACCACGCGCACGATCTTCACCAGCCCTTCGAGTGCAAAATATTCGCACTGGATCGGCGTCAGGATTTCGTCCGCTGCGGCGAGCGCGTTGGTCATCAAAATTCCGAGGGACGGCGGGCAATCGAGCAGCACGAAATCGAACGTCTGATCCAGACGTAAGATCGACAATGCTTGCGCGAGCCGGGTGAGATGGTCGGGCATTCGCGCGATTTCGACTTCCGCGCCGGCGAGATCGAGATCGGCCGGAATAAAGAACAGTCGCTCGCTGCGAGTGGGAATAATTTTGTCGATGACTGAGCCGCTGCCGAGCAACGGCTCGTAAAGAGTGTCGCCTTCAATTTCCTGCAATCCGAGCGCGCTGGTCGCGTTCGCCTGCGGATCAAGATCGACAATGAGAATGCGCTGGCCACGCTCGGCCAGCGCGCAACCGAGATTGACGGCAGTCGTCGTTTTGCCGACGCCACCCTTTTGATTCGCGATCGCGACGATTTTCATTGGCAGGGATGGCTCGCCGAGCTGTGCGTTCTCACACGATTGCGGCGCGCCCGGCGGTCGCGCCCTACCATTGCGCCTGCGGTTTTCATGAGCCCGGCACAATCAACGTGCGCAGCTCGAACGTGCGGCCACCATCCGGCTCACGCCAGAGGAGTTGGTCAGGTGTTGGCAGCATCTCGGTGACCTCGAGCTCGTGCCATTTCGTCAGCCAACGATGAAAAATTTCGAGGAACAGATAGCTCTCAAGGTCGACAAATACCGGCTTGGTGTCTTTGTCGCGGCCTTCGGCCCCGCTGCGACGCAGCGCCTGTTCGGTTGGGCGAACAAAAACAAAGCGCGGCAAATTTCGTCCGCCGCGCAAACGCTCGACCGCCACGACAAGATCGCGCGACACACCCGTAAAATCTCCGGCGCCGAGTTCTTCTTCCTGCACCACCCAGACGCGTCGTTGCACCACTACTTTCCCGCAACGCAGCCGCGGCGTGTGCGGAGCCATCCCGAATTGAAACGGATGAAACCCAAGCGGGATGACCCAGCCGGCGCGCGCGAACGAGCCGAGATACTCGAGCGTGCCGATGCGACGCAAGCAAACATCGCCGGTCCTTTCATCGACATACACTTCGGTTTCGGCCGGCGAAACCGTGCGCCAGTGCGACGCGCCGCGCTGCGGCGCGACGAAATAGGTCAGCTCGGGCACAGCTTCGGGCAGACAAACCGTTGTCGTTGCCGTGAAATCCGCCGCATAGAAACCGAAATGAAAATTCGGCTGACCGAAGACCGTGCTCGCGAGCGCCGACGCGAGCGCAGTTTTGTCCGGGCACGACCAATAAAATCCGTGCTGAAGCAAAGCCACGGGCGGATGCAGCTCCGCCAAAATCCACTGGTATTCGCCGTGCCCGACTGCTTCGACTGATTCGGCGGCGAGCTGCAGATCAGCCGAGGGATAAGTGTATTCGTCGAACTTCGCGTACTGAAAATTGTCGCGGACGAAATGACAATCCTCGGGAGTCAATTCGTACTCCGGCTCAGCAGCGTGGTTTTTCATGCGCGCGCGAAACGCGGCCTTCACCTCTTGAAATGCGGCGTGGGCGAACTGAATCATGGCCGGCCCGGTGAGCGGCATTTCGAGCGACTCGCAGCGGCGGAGGAATGCGGGGAGCGACAGCGCGCCGTTTTCGAGCGGCCCTTTTTCCAAGAGACCACGCAGTCCGGCGGCGACGCGATCAGCGATAAACGCGTAACAATCGCGCCAAAGATCGATCCATGGAGCGGCTTCCGTCGCGACTTCGTTGATCAGCCGTTCGCTGATCCTGAATCGCGTATCGCGAAAACATTCTTCGCCGATTGGATTGATGGCCGAATAAAGAAATCGATCGGAGGTGGGTCGCGCAGCGCCGAGCTCCTGCAATGACTGCCGCGCTTTATCCATGATCTGCAAACGCGTGACCGTTTCGTTCGCGTGAGTGAATTCGTGCGGTAAACCGGCGATCGGTTCGAGCACGTTCAGCCAACGCGCACGCGTTGCAGTTTCGCGCCAGCCTCGTACATCCGAGACAAGCAAATCAAAAGCATGAGCGTCCAGAGCGGCAACTTCGACCTGCCAACGAACGAGTTTGTTTTCGGCAAGACGCGCGAGCTTTTGCAGCTCGACGCCTAGCGAGTAAGCCGGCGTCGCACCATCGCACCGGCACACGACCTGCAACGCCTCGGGATCGAGCCGGACTCGCTCGCCGGTCACGGTAAAAACGAACTCGTCCTGCTCGATCCGCCCGGTCGGGTGAAGGCGAGGCGAAAGTTCGGCGCGGACGGCGGGATCGGCGTTCATTGCGGCGGCGATTCCGTGCGCTGTCCAGCGTTCAAGAAACGATTCGCGTCGGGCGACGCCCGGCTGCGGCGATAGCGACGCGCCGCGCACCTCGTTATCTATCTTCCCCCAACTGGCCGGACCGAATTCGCTCAACGTGTCGTTCTTGGCAGCGATCCGCTGGAGAAACAGTAACAAGTGGCGCTCTCTCGCGCGCGCAATTTTTTTCCGCGGCGGCAAGTTCGCCGCCGTGACACTTTCCATTGCCAAAAGTTTCGGGATCAGCTCGCGCACGTGTTCGGCGCTAAAAATCAAATAGCGCGGCAGAAGTTTTCTCGCCGACTCCAGAAGCGTGATGCGCGCGCTGGTCAGCTCTCGCATGAGCGTGTCGCGCAGACGCGACTCGGCAGGCGCCATCTCGGCGGCGGATTGTTTTTTGATGCCGAGCAGTTCGCGCGCGGCGTTGAAGGTCTGCGGTGTGGCGGTTGCCTCGATAACATCGAATGGCGCACCGGCGATTCGAATTAGAAAAAGCGGCGCGACCCGATACGACCCCACACGCTGAGCAAAACCAAACGCGCGCGAGCTGACAAGTGAAACCGACAGTTGTCGGCGAAGGGAACCGCCGCCAACGACCGCGGCTGCAGAACAAAACTATTGCGAGAGCGGGAGGCGGATGGTGAAGGTGGAGCCCATCCCCGGCGTGCTTTCGGCTTTGATCGAGCCGTTGTGGTCTTCGACGACTTTTTTGCTGATGTAAAGGCCGAGACCGGTGCCGCTTTTAGCCTGCTTGGTGGTGAAGTAGGGATCGAAAATCTTGTTCATCTGCCCCTGGGCGATTCCGGCGCCGTCGTCTTCGACGCGAAGATCGACATAGAAATCTTTGCGGGTGCACGCGATGCGGACGGAACCTTTCTTGTCCGCCGAGGCCTGGATGGCGTTGACGATAACGTTTTGAATGGCGCGCTTAATCTGGACGGCGTCCCCCGCAAGCGTGCAGGGGTCATCGCAGATGTCGATGCGCAATTCCACTCCGCTTTGGGTGGCCATGCCGGCGACGCCGCGGAGGACCTCCTGCAAAATAGCCGAGACAGAGACCGGTTTGGGGGTCAAAGCTTCGGCGCTGCCGTAGCTTTGCCACATGGTGAGGAGTTCACGGCAAAGCCGCACGTTTTGCTCAATGATTTTCAGCTCCTTGATCGAAGTTGCATTTTGCATGGCGCCGCCGTTTTCGGATTGCTCAAGTTTTTTGGCGAGCAACTGCACATAGCCCCAGACGATCGTGAGCGGGTTCCCCAAGTCGTGAACGAATTCGGCCGAGGCCTGACCCAGCGACGCGAGCCGCTCCTTTTGCGCGAGTTCCTTGAGCAGCCGGTTGTTCAGCTCGCTGATCTCGGAAGCGGCGCGCTCACTTGCGCGATGCACCCGGGTGCGCTCGACATTTCGCCCGATGATGTCGCGCATTTCGCCCGTGTCGAAAGGCTTGCTGATGTAGTCATTGGCCCCGAGACGCAGCGCTTCCTTGGCCGTTTCGAGCGCGCCAAAACCCGTCAGCATGATGACGGAAAGATGTGGATCGATCTCGCGGATCTTGCGCAGCCCCTCGATCCCATTGACGCCGGGCATGCGAATGTCCATGACGATGGTATCGGGCTGTTTTTCCTTGAGCAGCTTGAGGCCGGCCTCGACGCAATCGGCGGTGTGCACCTGATAATTGGGTTTCAGGAGCATGCGCAAACTTTCGCGCGGACCGATCTCGTCGTCGATGACGACGACCTGGGGTGTTTCGGCAGCGACGATCATAACAAGCCGGACAGGCTTGCAGCTAGGCGCGTGCCGCGTGCGCCGGGGAGAACGAATAATTTTCGGCTCATCAAGACCTTCGGGCGCGCAACGCTGAAACAGAAATGATTGGCGCGCAAGCTGCAATTTGTGAATAACTGGGGGCCAGCGGTGAACAAGTCTCAGTCGGCGTGGCGAAAAAATATAATGACTCAATTTAACGTAGTGTTTAGAATGGCGCCGTGATCCTCCGGTGGTGGCGAAGATCGACAATCAGTTCCCACTCCTAAGCCGGCGCGTCGGCGCGGGTCGACTGCGCTCGAGTTTGTCATCCGTTGGCAACCAAAACCGTGTCCGGCACACGGGCTAAGTCATGAAGCGCAATCGCGTCATTATTTCTGGAATCGGCATCGTGGCCCCCAACGGGATCGGCATCGAGGCATTCTGGGATTCGGTCCTGGCGGGGCGCAGCGGCATTGGCCCGATCACTTCATTCGACGCCTCGGAGTTCAAAAGCCGAATTGCGGGCGAAGTGAAAGATTTCGAGCCGACGGATTTTATCGAACCCGAGCTAAAACCTCGACGGATGGCACGGCATACGCAGTTAGCCTACGCCGCCACGATGTTGGCGCTGAAGGATGCGGGCCTGGACATGAAAGACCTGCAGCTTCCCAGCCCGACGCCGGTGATGATCGGAGTAAGCATGAACGCGATGGATGTGTTGGAACGTGCGCTTTACGCCGTGCGCGATCACGGCCCCGATCGGGCGCCGCCGACCACTTGCGCGACCGCGCTGCCGCAAGCTGCGGCCAACGTTATCGCCGACCGACTGGGCAGCTGCGCAAACGCGACCACGGTTTCATCGGCCTGTCCCTCGGGGTTGGATGCAATCGCCGATGCCGCAGCGATAATCCGCAGCGGCGAAGTCGAGCTCGCGATTGCCGGCGGAACCGACGCTCCGGTTACACCGTTGGCGATGGCGTGCTTTACTTCTGCGGGACTGAGCTCGTGTCGCAACAACGAACCGCAGAAGGCGAGTCGACCGTTCGATCTGGAGAGAGATTCCGGTGTGGTATCGGAAGGCGCGTGTGTTTTTGTCCTGGAGAATCTTGAGCGCGCAGAAGCTCGCGGAGCCGAGGCTTATCTGGAAATTAGTGGCTACGGCAAACAGCGAGACAGCGAGTTCGACCGGCCCGCCTCCGGCCTGGAAGATTCGATGAAGCTGGCATTGGCCAATGCGGGGCGCACGATTCACGATGTTGATTACATCTCGGCTTATGGACCCGGTCACCCGGTCCTCGACGCGATGGAAGTGGCGACGATCAAGAAAGTCTTCGGCGAACGCGCTCGGTCGGTGCCGATCAGTTCAATCAAAGGTGTGACGGGAAATCCGCTGGCGGCCGGCGGCCCTTTTCAACTCGCCGCTTGCGCATTGATGATGCGCGATCAGGTCATTGCTCCGACGGCCAACTATGAGGTGCCGGATCCGGAATGTGACTTGGATTTCGTTCCGAACCAGCCCCGGAAACGACAGCTCGACTGCGTCCTGATCAATGTTCGCGGCTTGGGGGGTAGCGCGAGCACGATGGTGGTGAATCGGATCCAGAATGAATAGCGCCACCGCACCAACACTCATTGCGATCGCGCTTCAGTTGGGGCTGGGCCTGACCGTTTTTCAGGCGAATCCGAAGCGCAAATCGAACCAGTGTTTTCTGATCCTTTCGCTGGTCATCAGCACGTGGCTGGTGAGTTTGTATCTCGCTTTCGTCGCGCGCACACCGGACTCGGCGGAATTCGCGATTCGAGAAGCTTCGACTGCCGGCGTGCTGTATCTGCTCACCTTAAATCTGCTACGACTTTCGATCCGACGAAACAGCACCAGCTGGCGCAATATTCTTTCTGATTCGCGGATTTGGCTGTTCGTGACGGCCGCAGTCGCGGCGCTTTGCCAAACAAAGGCCTTTCTGAAAGGGGCGGTGATCCCGAGTCAAACCGCGGCTGCGCCGATCCCGATTTATGGTCCCGGGGCGGATAAACTGTACGCGGCGTATATCGCACTCGGGTTTGTAGCGCTCATTGTGAGTTACGGGCGTGACCTGCGCAGAACCATCGGCGGCGAACGTGCCGAGCTCGGGTTTGTCTTGATCGGCGGAATCGCGGCAATGGCGACCGCACTGCTGCTGGCTTTCGTACTCGATTACTTCCTTGGACCGGCGCACTCGATCTGGTTCGCGCCGTTTCGGATGATCATCTTTAGCCTGGTAATCGCGTATGGCATCGCGACGCGAAAAATCATGGAAGTGAGTTTGCTCTTTCGGCGCGTTATCGCCTATGCGCTGCTCGCTCTCTACCTGCTGGCGCTTTATGCCGGCGTTTGGTGGCTCGTTATCGTCGCATTGCGATCGCCTTCTTCGCAAAACGCGCATTCGATCGCGCACGTCACGGCGGCAATCGTGACCGCTTTCGCAATGGCGCCGGCGCGCGGCATTTCGCAGCGGCTTGCGGAACGCCTCTTCATCAGCGCGAAACAGCTCGATTTTCGAGCGACCATGAGCAAGACCGCCAAAATTTTGGCCTCAGTCACAACGCTTCGCGACCTGCTGAGCAGATTTGCTGAAACCGTGGCTGAAGCGGTCAACACCGACCGCGTGCTGATTCTCCTGCCGGACAAACACGGCTTTACGCAACAGTACCCGCCGTCAGAGGCTGGCTCGCGCTATCGACTGGAGATGACGCGCGACCAGGCGACCATCATGCAGCTGGAAACCGAGCGGGAGCCGATCGTGGTCGAAGAGCTCCGCCGGGTGCGACCCACGGCGCAGGGCCAGCGGGTGATGCGGCAATTGGATTCGCTCCAGATCGCGCTCGCGATGGGCATCTTCGCGCGCGACCAACTCGCCGGGGTGATGCTGCTCGGGCCGCGCAAGACGGGGCAGATTTACGGCACGGTCGAGCAGAACGCGCTGCAAGTGTTGTGCGGCCAGCTCGCGGTCGCGATCGAAAACGCGGAGCTGTTCAAAACCTGACCAGCGGCGTGATCGCGGTCGGGACCGACGAGCGCATCACGGTGTTCAACAATGAAGCGGGACAAATCACCAGCCTCAACTCGCAGCAAATGCTCGAGCGCCCCCTGGCCGAGCTTCCCGAACCAATCCGGGAGCCGCTGCGCGCCACATTGGAAACTGGCGAAAGCCAGGAAAATCGCGAGTTGATCCTGCGCTGGGACAGCGAGGCCGTCGCCGTCCGCGCCAGCACATCAATTTTCCACGGGCAAGATCGACAAGTACTCGGCGCGCTCATGGTCTTGACCGACATCACCGCGATCAAGCGGCTCGAATTGCAGATTCGCCGCAGCGATCGCCTCGCCAGCCTCGGAACGCTCTCGGCCGGCATGGCGCACGAAATTAAAAACCCACTCGTCTCGATCAAAACCTTTGCACAGCTGTTGCCGGAGCGATATCAGGACTCGGATTTTCGCGAAACTTTTTCCAATCTTATCGGTCACGAAATTGACCGGATCGATTCGCTGGTCAATCAACTGCTGCGCTTCGCCCGGCCGGCCAAACCGGTGCTCAAGCCGATGCACGTGCACGAGATCCTGGAGAAATCGCTCCTGCTCATCGGACATCGTTTGTTTCAAAAGGAGATTACATTGACTCGCTTTTGGGACGCGCCGGTTGATACAATCCGGGCCGATGCCGACCAGCTCGAGCAGGTGTTCCTCAACTTCTTCCTCAACGCCATGGACGCGATGCAACCCGGAGGCCAGCTGAGCGTGAGCACAGAAATTTTGACCGGCGAAGAATGGGTCGCGGCCATGGCGCAGACCAACGGCGACCGCCAGCCACAGGAAATTCTTCGCATCACGATCCGCGACACGGGCGAAGGCATCCGCAGCGAAGATGTGCCGCACGTGTTCGATCCGTTTTTCTCGACCAAGGACTACGGCACCGGGCTGGGTTTGTCGGTCGTGCACGGAATTATTCAGGAACATGGGGGCCAAATCGAAGTGGAGAGCGAGCTGACGAAAGGCACTGCTTTCCACATTTTGCTGCCGCTGGTTCGCTTTGATAGCGAGGTAGCCGCGGCATGATTGCGGCGCCGATCTGCGTTCTCCACACTCACGATCCCGAACTTGTGCGGCGAGTGCGGGCGTTTGTGCGCACCATGGCCCAACTGCGTCATGTCGCCGAGGCTGAGCGCGTCGGTCCGGTGCTCGAGCAATCCGGCCCCGCCGTTCTCATTGTCGATCTTCGGACGCGGGAAAGCCGCAGGTTGCTCGAGGAAATCCAAACGAACTGGCCGCAGGTCGTCACCATCGCGCTGGGGGTAGCGCGTTCCGAACCGCTGCGCGAGGCGGAGCAAAGCGGAATCTACGCCGCCGAAGACGTCCAAATCGACCGGCAACGCTTTCAACCCTTGATCGGACGCGCTTTCGATTACCTGAAGGTGCTGGAGGAAAACGAAGCGCTCCGCGAAGAAACCGCTGCGGCGCGGCTGCCTGCGCCGCCGGAGCGCGAGTCAATCCATGATCGTTACGGCGTGCCTTCGCTCCCTTTGCTGCGTTTCCCCCGTGTCTTCCGCAGGTTCGACACGGTCGATGCGTTGCTGAGCAGTGTGGTGGAAAATCTCGCGGATGCTGCGGGTGTAACCCGGGTCGGCATTTTTTCCAAAGTCCGCCAAGGCGACCGGTACCGGCTGCGCGCAGGCTTGCGCTGTTTGCCGGAAACGGCCGAGCTGGAATTTGGCGAGCGCGACGCGCTCGTGCGCTGGCTTGAACGGCAGGCGCATTTGATCTCGCGCGATACGCTCACGCAAGCGGTTGATCGCGCGGAGCGCACGCTGCTGCGCCGCAGCCTCGATGCTTTCGGAGCCGAGGTGATCGTGCCGTTGTACGCGCGCCGAGGCATCGTCGGCTGGCTGTTTTTTGGGCATCGCGTTACCGGAGAGCACTTCGATCCGCCGCATCTCGAGCGCCTGTCGATCCTGGCCGAGCATGTTTCAACTGTGCTCGAAAACGCACTGCTCTACGAAGAGATCACGTTGCAAAAAACCCTCTCTGAGACGCTCCTCAAGGCCATTCCGCCCGGCATTGTCGCGACAGATGAAAATGCGATCGTCCGCTGGTTTAGTCCGACCGCCGAACAAATTCTCGGGCTCACCAGCAAAGATGTGCTGAACAAACCGGTTGAATCCGTCGGGAACAGACTGGCCGGTTTCATCCGCGAGACGCTGGAGTCCAGCAGCACCCTGCCGCCGCAGCAATGGCTCGATCACCACACGCGGCGCTCGCTTTTAATCGAAACTCGGCGTCTCGGCGATCAGCTCGGCGCCGTGGCCGTGGTGCACGATCTCACAGCCGAGGAAAACTTGCGCGAAAAACAGGCGCTACTCGATCGCGCCGCGTTCTGGAGCGATCTGGCCGCGAGCATGTCGCACGAAATCCGTAACCCGCTGGTCGCGATCAAGACCTTTGCCCAGCTGCTCCCCGAGCGGTTCGATGACGCCGATTTTCGAAAGCAATTCAATGAGATCGTCCTGAAGGAGATCGATCGCCTCGACAAAATCATCACCCAGATCAACAACTTCGCGCATCCGGCAGAATTGGTCTTTAAACCGATTGATGTGCGCGGTCCTGTGAAAAAAGCGATCGAAATTGCACGCAAGCGTGTGGGAGTGAACGGCGTCGCCGTGGAAACATCCCTGGCCGACGACTTGCCCAAAATCGTGGCCGACGAGAAAGCGTTGACCGAAGCGTTCGCGCACCTGGTGGCGAATGCAGCCGAAGCGACTTCGAGTCACGCCAAGCCGCGCATCACCCTCACGGCCAAACCAATTCGCGAGGGCAGTCGCGCCAGCGGCGTTGTCGTGACTGTGCGCGACAACGGCAAAGGCATTGCTCCCGAGCTGAAAGACAAAATCTTTTCGCCATTCGTTACAACCAAGGCGCGCGGAATCGGACTCGGACTGCCGATCGTCAAACGCACCGTGTTCGATCACCACGGACGCGTAGATGTGGAGTCAACTCCGCGCGGCACAGAAGTGAGCGTGCTCTTGCCCGCCAAACAAAACAGTCGATAGACAGTTTGTCATGTCGAGCGAAGTCTCCCGGGGCTGCGGGATCATTGTTTGCAACCGACCGGTTCGGCTGAACAGTTAGAGACTCCTCGACTCCGCTCGGAATGACAAAAGGTTTCGATTCGCCGCCACCAGTGATGTTTACCCTTCAGGAGCTCGCCATGGTATCAGGTGGCGAGTTGATTGGCGACCCGGCGCAGAAAATCACCGGGGCTGCCTGTCTGGCCGAGGCAATTCCTGGCGAGATCTCTTTTTTCGCGAACCCAAAATACATCGGGCAACTCCGCAACACGCGCGCCTCGGCTGTGTTCGTGCCGCTGGATTTCTCCGCGCAAACCACCGCGGCGCAGATTCGCGTTGCCAATCCGGCGAAAGCGTTCGAGCAAGTCGTGTTAAAGCTTGCGCCCGAACCGATCGCGTTTGTGCCAAGCATCCATTCAAGCGCGATTATCGACCCGGGCGCGAAACTCGGGGCGCGCGTTTCGGTTCAACCTCACGCGGTGCTCGAGACTGGCGCAGTCATCGGTGATGACACCGTTATTGGGGCAGGCAGCTACATCGGTCATCAAACAATTATCGGCGCGAACTGTCTCATCTATCCCCGCGTCACGATTCGCGAACGTACCCGTATCGGCGCGCGGGTCGTTATCCACAGCGGCGCGGTCATTGGCGCCGATGGTTTCGGCTTTGAACCAAGTGAGGGACGTTATGAGAAAGTACCGCAGCTTGGCATCGTGCAGATCGATGATGACGTCGAGATCGGCGCGAACACGACAATCGACCGCGCGCGATTTGGCCGGACGTGGATTCAGGAAGGCGCCAAGATCGACAATCTCGTGCAGGTCGCGCACAACGTCGTCATCGGTAAGCACACGGTCATCGCCGCACAGGCTGGGATCGCCGGCAGCGTCCGCATCGGAAGCAAAGTGCTTATCGGCGGACAAGCCGGGATCATCGGGCACATCGAGATCGGTGACAACACGGCCATCGGCGCGCAAACCGGGGTTTCCAAAAACATTAGTGGCGGTGCGTGGTGGGACACGCCCGCGGAGCCACTCCCCAAAGCGCTGGAGCAAATGGCCTGGGTCCGGCGGCTGGGCAAACTGTTCGAGCGCGTCAAACAAATCGAAGCCAAACTCGGTTTGCGATAATCCACAGCTGCCCTCATCTGGCGCTGTCGCGTCCTGCTCTCCCTGAGGAAGAGGATTGAAATGAGGGCGATTCGTTGACGCCGCGTGAGTTGGCAAGGTTAGTGCTTTAGTGGTTTATGGAAATTATAAAGAGCAAATGCCAGCCGTTCTTCGCGATTCTTTTCAGTTCCTTATCATCGACGATGACCCCGCCATCAGTCGGTTCCTCGTCACCTATCTGCGCCAAAAGGGGCACACCTGCCAGGCATTGACCGATGGCTTCCAAACGGCAGCCTGGCTCGCCGATAACGACTGCGAAGTGGCGATTGTTGATCTTCGCATGCCCAAAGTCGACGGCATCTCACTCATCTCGTTCATTCGCGAAATTAACCCGCGCATTCCGATCGTTGTTTTCACCGGCATCGGGTATGACGAGGAAAAAATGCATGCCGCACTCCGCGCCGGAGCCAACGGTTACGTCAGCAAAAATCTGCCAATCGAACAGCTTTACTGTGTGCTCTCGCGCGTGCTGGCGACCTGTCAGCAGCGCTCCCGGCGCGACGCGCTGAATCACACGCCTGCCGCGCTCCTCGGCGCGAACTGAGGCTAGGGTCGGCGCGCTGCGCCGACCAGACGCCGCGGCAGCGTCGTTATTTTTGTTCGGCCGCTGCCGCTTGTTTTTTCGGCTTCGAAACGGCCGGTTCCCGGCGGGTCGGTTTTGCTGCAGCCTTCTTCCGCCGCAAATAAGCCTTACGCCGTTTGCGTTTCGCGCGCACGCGGTGCTGTTGTCCCATTTGAGTCTTCTATAATGGCGTTGAGCCAGAGCGCAACCGGCGCTCACACCAATTCGCAATCGGGCGCCGGCGCGTCAGTCGAATCGGGAACTTGCATTATTGAACGGTTCGCTATTACAAAGGATTGTTGAAATCGCTTCGCACAATTCAATGACACCGAAAACCCTGCTCAGCATTTCAACCATCATGCTCGCGTTCGCGGCTGTGTTCGGCTTCCTAAACGTAGCTCGCGTCAAAGGTTTGGAGACAAATCTGGTGACGACCGCCGCGGCCCGCGATGCGGCCGAACAGCGCCGAGCCGCCCAGGAGCAACGGCTCCTTACACATCGAACGAGTCCCAGCCCGACAGCGACTCCGAACGCCGAAGCGGAAGCAAAAGCGGCCAAAGCGGAGGCGGACCTCGCCCAGGTGCTGAAAGAAAAGTCCGACCTCCAAACCAAACTACAGACGACCCAGGCCGAGGTCACATCGCTGCAAAACCGGCTCCAGGAGCCAAGCCCAAGCGTTGAAGCCACGTCGGTGAATCCCGGCGCGGCATCATCTGCAGAATTGCAAGCGCAGCTCGATGATACGCGCCGTCAGCTCGAAAGCGCCGAACGCGAGAACGCGTTTTTATCCGAAAAACTTTCCGGCTCGTCCGGAAAAATTGCGACGAGCGAAAGAACCGCGACGACTCGATCGCGCTCGGCCGCTGCCGCTCCAAGCACTCAGACAGCGCGCCGCGAAGCGGCAGCCGCGCCACCAGGCTCACCGCGCGGCACCGTCCTTGCAGTCAATCAAGCTTACAACTTCGTCGTGCTAAACCTTGGCAAACGCCAGGGCCTGCAGCCGAATACCGATCTGCTCATTTACCGCGGCGGCACTCGCATCGGTAAGCTCCGTGTTTCTTCGGTTGAATCGGCCACCGGTATCGGCGATATAGTCACCAACAGCTTGGCGCGTGGGGTCCAAGTGCAACCTGGAGACACTGTAATTTATGCCGGCAGTCATTTTTGATTCGATTCGAAAACTTGCGCTTGCCCTTCTGTTCGCGAGCACCGCTCTCATTGTTTCCTGCGCGTCGGACAAACAGCAGGCCCGCCTCGTTGATGATCCCGAGGACCGTAGTGCGTCGACCATTCCCTGGAACAAACAGGAGAAATGGGAAGTCGGCGGCCAATTTGCTGGCATGACCGATCGCCGCTAAGGCGCAACATCGACAATCG
>QHPZ01000064.1:0-3603 GCA_003219225.1 Verrucomicrobiota bacterium
GCTCGCAGCCGCGGTAGGGATTGATGCTGGTTTCAAATCCGACGTCGGGACTCTGGTTGCGCGCAATGATCGACTTCGTCGCGTCGCGGAAATACTGCGTCGGTCGGGGCGGCTTTTCTTCGGAAGCTGGATCGTCGTCGACAAGATCGACATCGGTAAGATCGACATGGAATTTTTCGAACCGGTTGGCCGCACTCCAGGATGCGCCCCGGCCGCGAATCGGCGCGCTACTCTGCGGCGTCTCCTCGATCACGGGTTTGAACTTCGGTTTGTTCATTCGAACAGTCGCAGCCGCTCTACTAAGTTCACATGAACATATGACGCCGTCGAGAACTAATTTCCGCTGTAGCGGCGGTCTCTGACCGTCGCATTCATTCGGCCCAAGGTTTGCGACGCTCAGAGAGCGCCGCTACAGTCAAACGCGATTCCCGGAGGGGTGGCAGAGTGGTTGATCGCGCCGGTCTTGAAAACCGGAAGGCCGCAAGGCCTCGTGAGTTCGAATCTCACCCCCTCCGCCAAAATCCAGTACGCTGCCTGTCACCTGATGTGCCACTTCTTGTCGCGTGAACAAATGAAGATTCGAACACATTTGGCTTTGGAGTTAGATCCACGAGGCATTGCCTTTGACGGCGCCAATATCTGGGTGACAAATGGCGGCGACGACACGGTGAGCAAATTGTAACTCGCTCCTACCTTTACTTGATTCAACACGAAGCTTTCCGCGTCCGCCCGCCGGTGAAGATGGGCGGGCGGCTTGGTTGTTCGCGTTTGACAATTCGATTCGCACATTGCCGCAATGGTTAGAAGCGAGTTGAACTTGATGCGCCCAAAAGTTCCAGGGATCATCGGCGCGGTCACGCTAGTGGCTATCATTGCTGCGGCCTACACGAACCATTTTCACAACAGCTTCCATTTCGACGACGCGCACACGCTCGTAAACAACGCCGCCATCCGCGAGCTGCGGAATATTCCGCGCTTCTTCAGCGACGCGACGACGTTCAGCGCGCTCCCGAGCAATCAATCGTATCGGCCACTCGTTTCCACGATGCTGGCAATCGATTACGCGGTCCAAGGTTTGAACCCGCTGTGGTTTCACTTGTCGATCTTCCTGCTGTTTCTCGCGCTCGTTCTCTTGCTCGCGTTCGTGATCTACCGTCTGATCGACAACGTCTGGATCGCGCTCGCCGCCGCGGCGTGGTACGGGCTGCATCCGGCCAACACCGACACGGTGAATTACGTCATCGCATCGGCTGAAATCATGGCTGCGCTCGGAATCGTGGCCTCATTTGCCGTTTACCTTCAGTTTCCGAAGGCGCGTAAGTATTTCTTTTACGCGCTACCCGCCGCGGTTGCAGTCCTGGCAAAGCCACCCGCGGCGATATTCGCGGTCCTTTTCGTGGTTTATCGATTGTTGTTTCCAAATGAAGAGTTCTGTAGCCACGGCCCTGCGGGCCGTCAGACGCTCCACAGGAGCGTGGCTACAACGTGGCTCCGCGAAGTTGCTCCTCCATTGCTGATCTGCGCGGCGATGTTGCTTTTCGTGCAGGCGATGACGCCGCACACATGGGTGAGCGGCGCGGCGAACGCGCACGATTATCTGATCACTCAGCCCTACGTCGCGCTTCTGTATTTTAAAACGTTCTTTTGGCCGAGCGATCTTTCGGCTGATTTCGATCTCAATCCGCTCACGAACATCAACGACTCGCGCTTCTGGGCCGGCGTCATGTTTTTTGCAGCGCTGGTGACCATGTCGATCTTGTGCTCGCGATTCAAGCAGACGCGCGTGATCAGCTTCGGGCTGCTCTGGTTTTTCATCGCGCTGTTACCCACGTCATTGTTTCCGCTTGCCGAAGTGATGAACGATCATCGCACGTTCATTCCTTACATCGGCCTCATCATTGCGCTTGCTGGCGCAGCGTCGCTTCTGCTCAGGTTCCGAATTGCGCAAACTACGACCGCCACAATCGCGCTCAGCGCGATTGCGCTACTGCTTTTGTCCGTCAGCGGCTACGCCACATTTGAGCGCAACGCAGTCTGGCGGACTGAAGAAACGCTCTGGCACGACGTGACGCTCAAGAGCCCGCGGAACCCGCGCGGGCTGATGAACTATGGCAACACGCTCATGGCGAAGGGCGATCTCACGGGCGCGCTCGATTACTTCCATCGCGCACTCGCTATCGCGCCCCAATATTCGGTCTTGCTCATCAATCTCGCCGTGGCCGAAGACGCGACGGGCCAAACCGACCCGGCCGAGCGCCATTTCCAGGAAGCGCTCCGGCTCGCGCCGTCCTCGCCCGACAGCTACACCTATTATGCGCGCTCGTTGCTCGCGCGGTCGCGCATCGCACAAGCGCACGCGCTGCTTCAGAGCGCGCTCAATTTGGGCCCCGGCGATGTGACGGCGCGTGATCTCCTCGCCCATGCCGACGCGCTCAGCGCGCAACCGCCGACTGCGGAATCGCATCTCGCCGCCAGCCTTGAACATTACCAGCAAGGTCGTTACACGGAAACAATCCGCGCGTGTGAAGCGGCATTGAAACTCAAGCCAGATTACGCCGAAGCTTGGAATAACATCTGCGCCGCTTACAACAAGCTCGGCCGTTATGCCGACGCCGTTACGGCGTGCGAACGTGCTCTGCGTTACAAACCCGATTTCGAGCTCGCGCGCAACAATCTGCAATTTGCGCGCTCCGCCCAACAATCGCGCTAGACGCCGGCCGAGGCGGCCGGCGATTTGTCGATCTTGCGGAGAAGAAAACACGCGGCCAGCGCGCATAAGATTCCGAGCACGGCGGCACAGATCACGTCGGACAAATAATGGGCGGCGACATACATGCGCGAGAAGCCGATCAACAGTGGAATTGGCAGGCAGAGAAAGCCGATTCGCCAGTTGGCCAATGCGAGCGCGGCGAAAAATGCAGTCGAGGCGGCAACATGACCGGAAGGAAAAGCGTGATAGCGCGAGCTGAACTTTACTCCATTCCAGACCTGCTCCGTGCTCGTCCCTGGGCGCGCGCGACCGGCAGCGATCTTGACGACGCGCGCCGACGCACCGGCGAGCACGAGCGCAACTAACATCGCGAAGAAGACGCGCGTCCATTTCCTGCTTCGCCACCACCACGCAAGTCCAAGCAAACCGACACCGGCGGTAAAATGCTCGGTCCAATCGCTCAGCCGGCTGATGTTGCGCATGAAAATCTTCACCGCTCTGTTTTGATGTTGCGCAACAAATGCGCGCATCGCTTCATCGAAATAGAATGCTGCGCCGATCAGAATGGCGGCGAGAATGATGCCGCCGACCCAGTAAAAAAGGCACTTGCGATTCACAAATGAGTTCCGGTCAGATTTCTTCGGCGCTATTTTGAAGCCGCACTTGAAATCCGCAATCCGCAATTGCGCACTGCTCTTTTTCGGCTGCGTGCTTTTTCACATCATCGGCACGTGGAGTTTGCCGTTGATCGATCGCGACGAGCCGCGCTTTGCCGAAGCCTCGCGCGAGATGATCGAACGCGGCGATTACGTCGTGCCGCACTTCAATAATGACCTCCGGCTCGACAAGCCTCCCCTCGCCTACTGGGCACAGATGGCGAGCTACAGGATTTT
>QHPZ01000064.1:3684-13681 GCA_003219225.1 Verrucomicrobiota bacterium
CACTTTGTCGCTCGAGACGTTCATTCACGCTAAGGCGGCAGTCGCGGACATGTGGCTGGTTTTATTTGTGACGACGGCGCACTGGAGTGGCTACGAACTTTTGCGAGACTGGTTCGGCGCGGGATCAAACACGGTTTCGGCGCGCCCGGCCCCGCTGAGCGGGGCGCCCTACCGTCACGTGGTGTGGTGGTTGGCCTTTTGGGTTTCGCTGGCGCTCGGGTTTTTAGCAAAAGGGCCAATCGCGTGGACGGCGTTGCTGACGCTCGCGGCAACCAAGTTTTTCGCGCGGGATTTGCCACTCGGCCGTCGATTCAAATTCGGCCGCGGCATCGTGCTCATGCTCGTGATCGTGGCGCTCTGGGGAATTCCAGCGCTAATTCAAACACACGGGCAATTTCTGAGCGTCGGGCTCGGCCGGCATGTGGTCACGCGCTCGTTCGTCACGATGGAAGGACACGGGTTAAATTCGATTGGCGGCTATTTTCTTCTCCTCCCGTTTTATTTCGTTGCGATCTTCGTCAGCTTTTTTCCGTGGTCGATCAAGCTGCCGTGGCTGATCAAAACGCTGCGGCGCGATCACGACAAGATCGACAATTACCTTTTTGCCGGCACCGCAATCGTCTTCATCATCTTCACTCTAGTCAGCACGAAGTTGCCGCATTACACTTTGCCGGCATTTCCACTGCTGGCGCTGTTGCTGGCGCGGTATTGGCAAAGAGCGACAGCGACGAGCGGGCGCACGTCGTTTCGCCCCATTGCTGTCGCAACCGCGGCGTTATGGTTTGCGATTGCAATCGTAATGCCGCCGCTTATTGCCGGATCATTTCCGGCGTATTCGCTTTTCCGGCAGGCGCGCGACGATTTGCGCCCGCAAATGGAGTTTGGCGCGATCGATTACGCCGAGCCGAGCATGGTCTGGTACTTTCGCTCACGCGCGAAAGGTTTTTTCACTGCGCTGAACAATAAACGCGCGGTCGAGTTCATGGATAAACCGGGCGGGCGTTTTGTGATCGTGCCGACCTCGCTCGCGCGCACACTGTTCGCGAATCACGCCGATTGGAAAACATTTTCCACGGAGGGGATCAACATCGCCAAGGGCAAATATGTCGATCTAACGCTGGTGCTAAAACCCGAATAGTTGCACCGCAGAGGAGGCAGAGAGCGCAGAGGACGGATCTTATTATTCTCTGCGACCTCTGCGCGCTCTGTGGTAAATCAAAGCGGCCATGATCACGTTTCTTGATGGTCGATTGGTCAGCGCGTTGCCAACGCAGGCGATTGTCGATGTGAACGGCGTCGGTTACGAAGTTTTTATTCCACTGTCGAGCTACGACAAACTTCCCGGAGCCGGCGAACCAATTCATCTCCTGACCCATCTCGCGGTGCGCGAGGATGCGCATGTGCTTTATGGGTTCATGACTCCGGCGGAGCGGGATCTGTTCCGCTTGCTCGTGAATAACGTGAGCGGGATCGGGCCAAAGCTTGCGCTCGCGGTGTTGAGCGGGATGAGCGTGAACAATTTCAAGGCAGCGGTGGTGAACTCGGATGTCGTAGCCCTGGCGAAGATCAGCGGGCTCGGCAAGAAAACGGCGGAACGAGTCGTTCTCGAGTTGAAAGACAAACTCGGCGTCGCCGCGGCGTGGGAAGCTGCGACAGCCGCCTATGCACCCACGCCCGAGCAAGAGCAAGCCAACGAAGCTGTGCTCGCGTTGATCGCGCTTGGCTACAAACAAGTCGACGCGCACAAAGCGGTGCGTGAACTGCAGACGCGCGGCGAAGCCAAATCGGCGGAGGAACTGGTGAAGCTGGCGCTGAAGAAGATCGCGGCCGGGAGATAAAAGCAACGCCGAACGTCGAATTCAGAAGATTGCATTCGATATTGGACGTTCGGCGTTGAGCGTTCGACGTTTGCTGCCTGATGCTCGTGCAAGACGACCGGCTCAGCGCGATTCGGAACGCATTCCCGAAAGAGGGCCTCTTCGCCGAAAAGGATTGGTTGCTCTCCCCGGATCCGTTTCCGATCGACAGCAAATTCCTGAGCGAGCTGGAGCAGCTTGGTCATCGGCTCTTCGTTTTCCAGCGCGCGTGCAATCAGCTTTATCAACTCAGCGTTAAAGGAAAACAGCCCGAATGGGTGGCGCGCTACCTGGATGCCGGCAAACCGCGCGAGCTGATTGAATTTTCTCGACGAAAAGAAATCCGTGACGATCTGCCGCGTGTCATTCGGCCCGATCTAATTCTGACCCCGCAGTCGCGGGGCTACATCATAGCCGAGATCGATTCGGTGCCGGGCGGCATCGGTCTGACTGGCTGGCTGAATCAAACCTACTCGGCGTTCGACCAGGAAATTATCGGCGGCGCCAACGGAATGCTCGACGGCTTCCAAAGTGTGTTGCCAAACGGCGGCGATATCGTCATCTCACAGGAAGCAGCGACATATCGGCCGGAGATGGAATGGCTGGCAGCGCGACTAAATCAACGCCGAACGCCGAACGTCGAACATCAAACATCGAAGTGGCGCGTTGTAGCAGCGGAAAACTACGAGCCGACAAAGACGGAAGTTCCCTCACCTCAATCCTCTCCCTCAGGGAGAGGCGGACGCGAAGTGACAGGTGAGGGTTTTCAGGATGTTTATCGCTTCTTTGAGTTATTCGATCTGCCGAATATTCCCGGAATCAAGAAGACGCTGCGCGCGAATGCCGAAGGTAAGATCGACATCACGCCGCCGATCAAACCGTACCTGGAAGAAAAGATGTGGTTCGCGCTTTTTTGGCTGAAGCCGTTGCGCGAATTTTGGCGACGCGAGCTGGGCGAAAAATACTTCATCAAATTGCAGGAGGTGATCCCCTACTCCTGGCTGCTCGACCCGACGCCGTTGCCGCAGCACGCAGTCATTCCGCGCCTGGAGATCCACGATTGGCGCGAAGCGGCCAAGTTCAGCCAAAAAGATCGCGAGCTTCTGTTGAAAGTGAGCGGATTTTCACCGCTCGGCTGGGGCAGCCGGGGTATTTCGCTCGGCTCCGATCTCGCGCATGCGGAATGGCAAAAGAGAATCGAGAACGCGCTCGCCACGTTCGACTCGTCGCCCACGATCATGCAGCGCTTAAACGATGAAAGGCCGCGTCCGCCTTTGCCCCTACTATTTCGTTGAAGGCGATCGCGTAAAACTGCGCGGCGCACTCGCCACAATCGCTCCCGCCGACAAGAAATTTCTCCACGGCATGCGCGACGCGATTCTGGTGCCAACAAAAGTTGCGGATCCTACGCATTAGACATGCGTGAGTTTATCACAAGTCATTTTGAGCATGTGCTCTGCGTTTTGATCTTCGTTTCGCGTGCGGGAGATATTGTCAGTACTTTTCTTGTAACTCCCAAATTGACATTGGAAGCGAATCCAATTGCCAAAAAGCTGGGCTGGCCATTTGGCGTTCTGACGATACTTGCCTGTCTCATCCCCTACTACTCGACCCCAATGGGGATCGTAGTCCTCGTCCCGTCGCTCCTTGTTTCCGCATCTAATACAGTAAAGATTTGGTTTGTCCGTTCGGTGGGCGAAACCGAGTACCTAAACCTGCTCTATCGCCTGGCGCGGACGACCAAGCTGACCCACGCATTGGCGGGAGTTCTTATGTCGGCCCTGTTTATCGCAATCGCTGGGGCGGTCTTACTGTTTCTTTCCCCCGATCCCCACCTGCATTGGGGATATTGGTATGGCATGGGAATTCTCTGTTACGCATTTGTCATCGGCCTTTACGGTAGCATTTATTTTTGGCGGTTGTTCCGGACCGCGCGACGTGGCGATTTTCCTCACACCAAAGAGGCTTCACCAGACGACCTGGTTCTCAAATGAATGGCGAACGGCGAAACGATTGAATCCTACGTACCGGCGCGGCTGGACAGGATGCGGTGGAGCCGATGGCACTGGTTGATTGTTGTTTCGCTCGGTGCGACTTGGATTCTCGACGGGCTTGAAGTTACGTTGGCCGGGTCGTTAGGCGGAATTTTGACGCGACCGGAGACGCTTGGCTTAAGTGATACTCAGGTTGGCGCGAGCGCGACGTTTTATCTCGGCGGCGCGGTGATTGGCGCATTGCTGTTCGGCTACGGAACGGACCGGTTCGGGCGAAAGAAATTGTTTTTTATCACGGTGGCGGTCTATCTCATCGGGACGGCCCTCTCGGCGTTTTCGTGGAATTTCGCGAGCTACGCGTTCTTTCGCATGGTCACCGGCGCAGGTATCGGCGGTGAGTATGCGGCGATCAATTCGGCAATTGACGAATTGATCCCGGCGCGAGTGCGCGGGCGCGTCGATTTGATGATCAATGGCTCATACTGGGTCGGTGCGGCGTTGGGTTCGGCGGCGACGCTTGTGCTGCTCGATCCGCAGCGATTCCCGATCTGGTTGGGGTGGCGGTTTGCGTTCGGAATTGGTGCAACGCTCGGGTTGATCGTGATTTTTTTTCGTCGCTGGATTCCGGAAAGCCCGCGCTGGTTGATGATCCATGGCCATAATGAGGAAGCGGAGCGGATCGTAGCAGAAGTCGAGCGAACGATTGGAAGTGCGACGGTCATAGACCGCCGCTACAGCACAAGGATTCGCACGCGGACGCACACGCCGTGGCGGGAGATTTGGAACGCGATCGTGCACGAACACCGGCGGCGATCGTTTCTCGGTTTTGTGCTGATGTTGACGCAGGCGTTCTTTTATAACGCGATCTTTTTTACCTATGCGCTTGTCTTGATGCGCTTTTACGGAGTGCCGGAACAGCGCGTCGGCGGTTATCTGCTGCCCTTCGCGCTTGGAAATGTACTGGGGCCGTTGTTGCTCGGACTTCTGTTCGACACGATCGGTCGCAGACAAATGATCGCGGCGACTTACGGGCTCGCTGGGATTCTGCTCGCCGTCAGCGGCTGGCTTTTTCACGCCGGATTGCTGACCGCGCAAACTCAGACGCTTGCGTGGACGATTATCTTTTTCGTCGCGTCGGCCGCGGCGAGTTCGGCATATTTGACGGTGAGCGAAATTTTTCCGCTCGAGATTCGCGCTCTGGCGATCGCGATCTTCTACGCGATTGGAACTCTGGTCGGCGGAGTGTTCGCGCCTCTGTTATTCGGCTGGATTATCGGCACGGGGTCGAGCGGCGCATTACTTGTCGGATATTTGATCGCCGCTGGGTTGATGATCTTTGGCGCATTGACCGAGATTTGGATCGGTGTGCCGGCGGAACGACGCTCGCTCGAACATGTCGCGGCGCCGTTATCGAGCAAAGGATTGTAGCCAAATACTCGGCAACGAATTCATGCGGCCGACACGGCCGCCGCTACAGTCATCTCACAAGTGTGGATGGGACCAGCCGGTGTGAGCTCGCTGGAATAAAGATGAAACGCTTCGACACGGAACATGCCGAGATCGAGGTCGGCATTGAGTTTCAGAAATTTGCGGAGCGCGCCGCCGGAAACGTCTCGGCAGCGCGCGAGCGTGATGTGTGGATGCCACGGACGCAGGTCGGCATCGAGGCCAACGGCGAGCGCCGCTTCCTGAACACGTTTGTGGAGTTGAAAGAGATGCGGGTGGCCAGCGCCGACACCGATCCAAATAATTTTCACCTGACCCTGCGGTGGAAACGTGCCGACACTTTGGATAGGAAGGAAAAAGGCGCGAAACTCAATCGCGCTTAGTTTTTCGCGCAAGGCAAGATCGACATCCTCAAACACGTCGAGAAAAAAACCGAGCGTGAGATGCATCTGGTCGCCCGCGGTCCAACGCACGCCGCGAATGTGTGGATCAAGATCGACAAGTGTCTTTTCAATTGTCGCAGGCAGATCGATGGAGACGAAGAGGCGCTTTGCTTTCACTTCCCGCCGCGAACTTCCGCGCCCGATCGCGCCTGGTCACCGGTTTTACTGGCAGGTAATGGCAGATACCGATTCACAAATTTCATGAAACGTCCGGTTAGATTTGGAAAGAGTGCGTTGGCGGCGATGACAAAGTAAGCGCTCAAAGGCATTACGACGGCGGGCCGGCCGCGCCGACAGGCACGAAGAATTTTGCGCGCGGCGCGCTCTGCGGAAATGGAAGCGAATGGCAATTTGCTTGAGACGTCGAACCACTGGTGTTCGGCGGAATGATCGCCCTTGAACCGCGCGTGGATTTGCGATCCGGTGCGCATCATTCCGGGTGTCACGGTCGTAACAAAAATGTTCTCGCGCGCAAGCTCGGCTCGAATGGCGTCGGAAAATCCGGTCAGGGCGAACTTGCTTGCGGAATAAGACGCCAGGTGCGGCACTGCGACTTTGCCGCCGATCGAAGAAATGTTGACGATTCGGCCGCCCCCGCTTGACCGCATATGCGGGAGGATTTGCATGGTCAAGATGAACGGCGCCCAGAAATGGAGGCGCATGGCGCGATCGAAATCCTCGATCTTCATGTGCTCGAACGGACCGATTTCGATCGTGCCGGCGTTGTTAATTAGGATGTCGATCTTGCCGAAGCGATCGATGGTTTGTTGAATGGCCGACTGAATCTGAGCGGCGTCGAGTAAATCGCATTGAATGGTGACAGCTTCTCCGCCGCGACTAGTGAGATCCGTTCTTGCGCGAGCGAGTTCGTCGGCGTCGCGGGCGAGGATTGCGACGTTACCACCTTGCTCGCAAACTTGTCGCGCTAGTTCCAAGCCGAGTCCGCGCGAGCCGCCGGTAATAAGAACGACCTTGCCTCTTAAAAAAGAGCCTGTTCGAATGACAGAAAAAAATGGGCCAATGAACAAAAGGAGGCAAATACCCAAAACTAAAATACCGAGTAGAAGCTGACCGGACATTGAAAAAACGTCGAACGCCCAACGCTGAACGTCCAATCCCGAATTAGATCGACAAATGCGACGGTCAGAGACCGCCGCTACAGATCAACTGTGCTTGCGGTTGAAGCGGGCGACTTCGCGGGCGGTTTCGCGGTCGATGGTGCGTTTCTTTAGGTCGGCGCGTTTGTCGCGGGCGTGTTTTCCGGTGCCAATGCCGAGCTCGGCTTTCACTTTGCCGTTTTTCCAGTAGAGCTTCAGGACTACGAGCGCGCGGCCCTTGATCTGGGTCTCACCGTAAAGTTTGTCGATCTCCTGTCGATGTAAGAGAAGTTTGCGGACGCGTTTTGGGGCGGGGATTTCATGGCTGGCTTTCTCGTAGGGCTGAATATCGGCGTTGTAGAGAAAGGCTTCGTCGTTTTCGATGCGGGCGAACGCGTCGGAGATGTTGGCTTTACCCGCGCGAATGGATTTTACCTCGCTGCCTTTTAACGCGAGGCCGGCTTCGTAGCGCTCAAGGATGTGGTAATCGCGGAGCGCCTTGCGATTGAGGATCGACTCGGCGGCCATGAATCGCGTGCGAAACGCGATGGAGGTTTAGGCTTTATCAGCCGAACCGTGCAGCGGTTCGTAAGCGAGCTTGCCCTCGATGATTTCCTTGAGAGCGATATCGGTGAGCGACATGCGCGGCGTGGTTTCCACCATGGGCCGATGTCCGAGGCCGAGTTGACGGACGCGCTTGGAGACAACGTTGATCAGGAGTTGCTGGTTCGGAATGACTTTGGCGGCTTCCTGGAGAAGTTGAGTCGTCATATGGCGCAGGGATCTGACGGCGCGGATCGCTTCCGTCGGGAATTGCAGGATGGTCGGCGCGCTATCGGCGAGAACGGACGGCATAAGCTGCGACGCGATCATAAAAATGAGCGTTGACTTCGCCGCTAGGCAAACGGTTGTCAACCGATTTGCATCACCTTCCTGGCCCAGTTCGCGGTCGTAATGCCAGGTGACGTTGCCGTTGGCATAGAAGGTTTTGCAAACAGCTGCGCCAGTGAGATCGGGGTTGCCGTTGATAGTCAGATCGGCGCCCGGACCGTAGAAAACGGCAGCAAAATTGCCCGGCGGATTGATGTTAATGTGTTGTGGCGTTCCGTTCGGCGGACTGATGGCGTAGTACTGCATATTCGCCGCGATCCCGCTCTCGTTCTGAATGTCGCGACCCTTTACATCCATACTGCCGTCGACAAACACCTTGAGCTGGACCAGTGGCTTAATATCGATGGATCCGCTCACATTGTTGGTGACGTGGATCGCGACGTAGGTTTTTTGAGTGCCAACAGAGTTGATCGTTAAGTTTCCGGTCAGAGCCGAGAGCAAATAGAAAGTGGGGTTGGCGGCGCTGCCAACTGCCGGCGGCGTGATGCTGACGGTATTTACGACGGTGGTAGGCGACGGCTGAGGTAAGGGAAGATTCCTCGGCAAGTAAAACGGTGGAGCGAATAATGCTGCCTCCATTGGTCGCGACGTCGCCGTAGACCCAACCTCGAATCGTGGCCACAGCGGTATCGATCTCGACGTTGCCGCTGCGCGAATCGCCGTAGACCGGGTCTAAAGGATTGTTCGCAGCAAAGTGATAGAGGCCGTTTCGCGAATCGTAACTGTCGATCAAGGCAGCGTCCCCCAGGCCGTAAAAGGTGCCGATGCATTTGATGGCAGCTTCAAAGGGTGTGATCGCGCCGGCGATCTGCTCGACACGCCGTGTAACCTGGGGTTGCGGCACCGGCACGAGGGTCTTGCCGACGCCGTCACCATTCGGTCCATAAGTGGCGATGAAATGATCGTAGTTGAAGTCGATCTTGCGCAAAATGCTGTCGCCACGGGCGCCGGTAATCATACGCTCGTCCATCCCGGTGCGCCGAAGGCCGCGGACGGGAGCGGTGCCCTTGGTGCGCATGCGATACCACGGGTTGCCGGTGAACACGTCGTAGTAAAAGATGTCTACGACGCTGCTCGTGCTCATGGGGTCAGTACCGAGTGTGACCGGCGAGTTTGAGTAGGTGGTGCCGGCTTGAGTCCAACCGACGAAGGCGTTTGACGGGTCGTGGACTGTCTTTCGAATCTCATTGTAAGCGATGTCGCCCCCCGCCTCGGCCGCCTGCAACGCTTCTTTCCAGCCGCGCACTTGGTTGGATGAGACGTTGTAGCGCGCAGTGCAATTCAGGAGAACGCTGCCGCCGATCATTGAGACAATCAGAATCGTGCACAGCGCGCAGACGAGAACGTTGCCCGATTGCTTACCCCGGCGTGCCGCTTTCATTGTTAGCATGATGACGAACCGTCTGATCAGCCGCGGCGGCGGTTGCGAAGATAGGAGGTCGAGCAAACGTTTGTCCCGCTTCGCTCGGCGACGTTGTTACCTGTAGTGAAGATCGGCAGAAAGGTCACGCTTGTGTTCGTGTATTCGGTGTTTGCCAATTCGATATTCGTGGTCTGCGGCACCAGCTGATCGGTGCTGGAAGCGATCATCGTGACGACGCCATTTTCGGTCCGCAAAATCGATTGGCCACTGATTGAATAGACAATTGAAGTAGTGCTCGAGCCGTAATTCACCTGATTGCCGCTGCGCGAATAACTGATGGTGGGCGTGCGCGGTGTGCCGATAAGTGACGGGTTGGCGAGTGCTTCTGGATCGCCGGCCTGGACGATGTAATTCGGGACCGTGACGGAAACGCTTTGCAGATCAGTCGAGGTCGTCACGATTAGGCCGCGTTTCACATCGCGATTGAGATAATCGATGATGCGGATCTGCTGCATATGGGTGGCGAAGAAGTTGTCGACCGCGTTGAAGCTCTTCTGCAGACCGACGGATGCCGTGATGGCTGCTGCAAACACGATCGCGCTAATGCCAAGCGCGGTGGTTGTTTCGACTAGAGTGAAGCCCTGACTGTTGTGAGTGGAGTGTTTGATTTTCATTTTTTTGTACCGTTTGAGATAATGGAAGTAATCTGTTCGCTGCGGGAGCGGCTGCCCAAGGTCATCTGCCACGAAGTCGTGACATCCACCTGCACCAGCGCTGATCCGAGATTCGCAGCCGTGGAATCGACTGTCACCGTGCCGCTGGGCGAGCGGGTAAACTGGGTAACCCCGTTGGCCATAGCCATAGGATAGGCGCTGATCTTGACGACTTCGGTTGCTTTCTTGGTAAA
>QHPZ01000064.1:13703-16594 GCA_003219225.1 Verrucomicrobiota bacterium
GAGGTGCTGGTCAGATCGCTGAAAGCGAGGTTGCGCAGTATTTCGCTGCGATCCTGCACCAGTTGCAATGCGGCGACTGATTCCTTGCTCGCGTCGATGTATCGGAGGCAAACAGCATTCAATTCGAAAATGGATGCAAAGAAGACCGCCAGGAGCACGGCAGCAATTAAGACTTCCGGCATGGTCGTGGCCTTTTCGCCGGTTGCCTGATGGGTCTTCATGCGAGGATTTATTGTGTGTATAATTGGTGAGCACATCCTATACCTCGCCTTCTCATTCGAGCGAGGATCTAAAGCAGCGATGAGAAAAAATCTGGAATTTCGCAAAATCGAGAAGCAGCGACCTCTCATGGCGCCGACTTGTCTCGCTCCAATCGCCACCCAGTCACCATGTTCAAGCGGGCAGGGCGGGCGGTTTGGCAACCTCGCTGGTTGTTTTCGTCGGCCCACGCAAAGCCAACGACCAGCGAGAGGGAATCCCATTCCCACAACGCGATCTTTGTGTCACGCACTGCCCGAATGGATTTCCGTTTGTCGCCGCGCATATTCAACGCATAATAGGCAATCTAGGCAATCGATCGATCGCACCGCGATGAGCGGCGCGTAATTGGGCAATTCGGGCTGTGGCTCAGCTTGGTAGAGCGCTGCGTTCGGGACGCAGAGGCCGTGGGTTCAAATCCCACCAGCCCGACGCTGTTTCGTGAGCCGACGAACCGGCCCAGCACTTTGCTTGCGTCCGCAGAGCTTGTAAGATCGACATCTGCGATTGGTGATCGGCCCTCCGCTGGCACATTTTTTTTCCATGGCTCACACGCTTCTGCCAACCATCGCCCTCACCGCCTTAGGAATCGCTTTTGTTCACGCCGCGATTAAGACCTTGCTCGTTACGATCTTGGCAGGGAGCGGTCACGTGCTATTTACGGCGGCGCTTGGAGTAGTGCTGACGTGGTTGGGAATCACTCTCAGCCATGGTTCGCGGATCTGGTTTCCCCGAGTCGCTGGCGGAGCGCTCGTGTTACTCGGCGTATTCTACTTGTATCGCCAAGCGAGCGGCATTTCCCATTTGCATTCGGCTGGCGGCCACTCGCATCGACATGACCCAACGGCATCCGATCATCTGAAACCGTACGAAAAAAGAATGCATCAGCTGGTCGAAGCGAAGGAGCCGCCGAAAACAACAGATTTTTTCGCGGTCGCAACTCTGATTGCGCTGCTGACGTTTTCTCCCTGCGAAGCTTTTGTCGCATTCTATGTCGTAGGAATTCGTTACGGCTGGATGGGTTTCGTCCTGCTCACGATGCTGCTGTTGCTCGGCACCGTTGCTGGTATGACGGTGTTTACGTGGGCTGCGCTCGCCGGCACGCGCAAACTCCGTTTCAGATTGCTGGATAAATATGAGCACGGCCTGATCGGCGGCTTGCTTACGGCAATTGGCGTGCTGGTTATTCTAGTGGAGAAGTAGCAGGCACGGTTATGTTCCCGCCCCCTCGATGAACCCGCGAGAACAGAACAAAATAGCAGCGGCAGCAGAATCCAGAGCCGCTGTTACGGCTTATCGCGCCCATGACCAAGGGCCCTCCGCGGTGAACTTTACCCTGGCATTTGCCGTCGCCGCGACGCTCAACGTGCTGTTTGTCACGCTGGAGGTCGTCTTTGGCGTGCTTGCTCACTCGCTCGCACTGATTGCGGATGCAGGTCACAACCTGGGTGATGTTATTGGCCGGCTGCTCGCTTGGGCGGCGAGCGCTTTGTCGCAACGCGCCCCGACCGAGCGGCGCACTTACGGGTTGCGAAGCTCGACCATCCTCGCCGCTCTGTTCAATGCAATTCTGTTGCTCGTCGCCGTGGGCGCCATCATCTGGGAAGCAATGCGGCGCCTAACCACTCCAACACCGGTCGCGGGCGGCACCATGATCTGGGTCGCGGCGATCGGAATTTTCGTGAATGCGGGTACGGCGTTGATGTTCATTTCGGGACTGAAACGCGACTTGAACGTTCGCGCTGCATTCCTGCACATGTGTGGCGATGCCGCCGTGTCATTGGGTGTGCTCGCCGCCGGCTGCGCGGTCGTGGTTACGAACACGCTATGGATTGATCCCGCCGTTAGCATATTAATCGCCGCCGTGATCATCGGGAGCACGTTGGGGCTGCTTCGTGATTCGCTCAATCTGGCACTGCACGCCGTTCCGGCTGGAATTGAGCTGCCCGAGGTGCGACGCTATTTGGCCGGTCTGCCGCACGTCATCGCTGTGCATGATTTACATGTCTGGCCGATGAGCACGACCGAAACGGCACTCACCGCGCATCTGGTGCGTGACGTGCCCGATTGCGACAGCTCCCTGCTCACGCGCGCGGCCATCGATCTGCACGAACGATTTCAAATTCATCACGCTACTTTGCAATTAGAGACGCCAGAGCACGACTGCAGCCTGGCTCCCGATGAAAGCGTTTAGTTGTAAGAACGAGGTTGCAGGCCGGCGTCTTCGATGATTGGATCGATGTGACGCGCTGCCAAGATCGACAATCGCTTTATGGGTTCGCTAAAGAAACGACGGAAAGCCAAAATTTCGAAGCACAAACGGCGCAAACGCATGAGAGCCAGCCGCCACAAAAAACGGCTGCGTTACAAAGCGTAGCCGCGACTTCGCTCATAACATCTGTATCTCGTTAGGCCAGCTGCTCGTTTGCGGTCGGCGTCGCTGCAACTAAACTGTTGCCAACATGACCGAGCCGAAGCAGTGGTCCCCCTCCGTGCTTCGCAGGCTCTTTTGCGCGCTGTTGCTGCTGGCTTTGGCTACAGCTGCTCCGGCGCGAACCCGACGCCCTTCGCCGCCTCCACCGGCGGCATCCCCGGTTGCACCCAACCGCGATCTTCGCCAGGACGATTCCGTT
>QHPZ01000268.1 GCA_003219225.1 Verrucomicrobiota bacterium
TCCGGGACCGCCTCCACCTGCGTCACTCGCTTGGCGACCGCGGTGACAGATTGATCGAGCTCCGCGTCGCCCGATGGTCGCACGATCTCGAAATTCGATACATGCCCGTCTTTCTCGATTCGAATCCTCACCAGCACAGAATTTTTTTCCCGCGAAGTGACGTGCGTCGGCTGCGCCCATTCGCTGTAAAAGCGGTCGTGCAACATGCTGCCGTACCAAGCGAACTGCGATTCGTTCCCGCCGCCGCCCCCGGCGGTGCTGCCAGTTTCTGCGGGCGCGGCAGGTGTCATCTTCTCCTCCCTTAGCGCCTTCGCTTTGGAAGCGGGCGACGCTTTTGCGAGCACCAATTTCTTTGGCGACGATTTCGGTTTCGGTGTGCTGGTCGGTGTCGGTCGCGGTTTTGGTTTCGGTAGCTTGGGTGTGACTTTAACTTTCGGCGCGGCTGTTGGTTTGGGTGAAGATGTCGATCTTGGCGAAGGCTTCGGAACCGGCAGTTGAATCTCGCTTTTGACCGAAGTAAGAAGCGGCTCATCGTGCTGCGGTTCGGAGTCGGCCAGCGGCTCGATGTTCAATTCGGCTTTGGCTCGCGGCGTGCTCGCTGGCTGCGCCGGCCGCGGATTGGTCTTTGCCCACGGAACTGCGTCCTCACCACCAGCGTTTAGCCAGACAACGCGCGCCGGCTTCGCGGCATCAGTCTGCCGGCTCCAGCGCATTAATCCGGTAATTAACGCCACATGCGCAAAGCCGATCAGCGTCAGGTTGCGCCAGAAGCGCAGATTCATTTACTTCGCCTCGGCGCGCGTCGCGATTCCGATTTTAGTGATGCCGGTGTGCTGCAACGCGTCCATCAGCGTGATCAATTTTTGCACCGGCAGCTCGCGGTCGGGTCGGATGATGACTGCGATATCGGGATTGGCCCGTTTCGATTGGCTGAGCCGCGCGCTAAGCCCGGCCAGATCGACAACTTCATTGTTCAGCTGAATCACGTCATTGCGATCAATCGAGACCGTCTGAAGCTGCGCGAAGTTGATCGGCGGATTGCGTTCGGCGCTGGACGGAATCACCAGGCTCATGCTGTTCTCGAGCAACGGCGTCGTGATCATGAAAATGATCAGCAACACAAACGCAAGATCGAGCAGCGGCGTGATGTTGATCTCGCTGAGCGTGGAAAGACTTTGTCGCTGCGAGTAGCGCCTCATCGTGAATACGCGTCCTCGCGCACGCCGTGCTCAACAAATTTGTGCTCGAGGTCGGAGGCCAGCTCGGCCGCGAAATTCTCCATCTCCACGATCATCCCGCGGATTCGGGTGAGGAGAAAATTGTAACCGAACATCGCCGGGATCGCGACGCAGAGCGCCGTCACCGTGGTAATGAGGGCGCCCGACACACCGGGCGCCATCGCCGCCAGGTTCGGGGCGCCGGCTTCAGCGACGCCGGTGAATGCGTCCATCACGCCCCAGACCGTGCCGAGCAATCCAAGAAAGGGCGAACCGCTCACCGCGGTGGCGAGTAAAATCATTTGCGACTCCAGCGCGAGCGCGGTCTCGCCCACGGCGCGTTCCATCGCCGCCGTGACCGCGCCCATTTGTGGCGGCGAAATTTTATCGGCGATCTCCAGCCGCGCCCGAAAGGTGTCGTCCACTTCGGGCGAGCCGAGGAGGTGAAACGCGATCTCATCACATCCGGCGAGATAGACATTGAAATTCGGCGAACCGGGAAACCGCGCGTTTTTCTCGAACAAGCGCAGTGGTTGTCGATCTTGGCGGAAAGCGCCGAGAAAGCGCGCGTTCTGTTTCCGGGCGAACTGGATCAGGCGCAGCTTGGTCAGCATGACCGACCAGCTAAAGATCGAAGCGACGGCCAGAAGAAGCAGAACCAACTTGCCGGCAATGGTGGCGTGCTCAAAGGCAAAGAGCAGACCGCCGGCGGCTAATAACACTGAGGGGAACATTCGCGCCTACCGGTGGAAGTTATACCCGTGTTGAAGCAAACCGCCAGTCCAAAGCACCAAATCCCAAGCTCCAAGCACCAAACAAATCCCAAGCTCCAAATCCCAAAGAAACGCCACGATGAGTTTGGTTATTGGGACTTGGAACTTCTTTGGGGTTTGGGATTTGGGATTTGGGATTTCGGAAACGTCGGCCGCATCTTCGCTGCGATCACAAATGCGACGCCGATCGCGATCAAGAAAAGCGAGAAGAACTGCCCGCGCGTCACCCCGGCGATCAAGCTCGCATCCGGTTCGCGGAAATTTTCAATCACGATTCGAAAAATCGCGTAGCAGATGAAAAACAGACCGGTCAACATTCCGTTCGGTTGACGCGTCCGCCTGCGGAGGAACCAAAGGATCGTGAACAAAATGACACCTTCGCAGAAAGCTTCGTAGAGCTGCGACG
>QHPZ01000068.1 GCA_003219225.1 Verrucomicrobiota bacterium
AATAGCCGCGACGGCGCACGCCGCGGTTCGGCGTCGGCGCGCCCCCAGCGACATAATAATGAATGGCGGACGCAAGCGGCAGACTATCGCGGCTGTAGAAGTAGGTCTCGATCCCGTTCGCGCCCCAGCGCCTGGCCGAATTAAAATGAATGCACACGAAGATGGCGTTCGGATTGGAGTTGGCGATCGCGACGCGGGTGCCGAGCGGGATGAAGACATCGCTGTCGCGCGTCATGACCACGCGATAACCCTGTGCGCTCAGGACGGTTTTCAATCGCTGCGCCACGTCCAGGTTCATCATTTTCTCTGACACGCGCTGGCCGCGGATCCCGCCAAAATCAAAGCCGCCGTGGCCGGCGTCGATCACGACGACGGTAGGATCATTGTAATTCTGAGCGGGTGATGACGAGACGTTCGTGATGACTGGACGCGGAGTCGGTGCCGGCTTCGAGCGCACGATGTCGGCATGCCGCCGCGCGGCTGTATCGCTCGTGGACGGCAACGCCATTGCCATCGCCGCGACCGAAAAACAGCCGGAGAAGCAAAGGGCAGAAAGAAACCGGCTCATTCTTGTTTGGTCGGCGATCGCACTGGCCGCTCTGACAATTTTGGCAGCGATTCGCGTGCCGCCTGGGCGGACTGCGTTTCCATCATTCCGCCGCGCACGGCCACGGCGCCATCGGCGGTATGGACGAGGCGCGGCCGGCTTTTGGTTTGGGTGAACGAGGCGTGCGCGACCAGCTCACCGTTGAGGTCGATGCGCGAATAGGCCCAAATGCGCGGCGCGGCGCAATGCAACACGTGAAGTTGGCTCGACCGATCGACTTCGGCCTCTGGCTCGTCGAAAGCAATCGCCCGGCCCAATGAGTAGGTCGCGTAGACGACCCCGCTATCTTTATCTTCCACCCGCACATAAAGCGAAGTGTGATCGGGGAAACGATTGCTCAGGAGCGAGTAAGTGCGCGTGCCGCCCTCCGGGCTGCCCACCGACCGCTGCCAGATCGGCCGCGCATCGGTGACCTCGAAGACACGCCCTTGCGAGTAAAAGAACTTATCCAGATCGGCGAAATAAACGTGGGCACGCAAATGATAGGTACCGAGATCGTGCACGGCATAGAGCGGGGTGAGATTGATTTGTTGGGTGACTTTTTTTCCCGCTTCGATGCGCAGGGGCGGCTGAGTCTGCTGAGTCTGCTCGGTAGTGACCGAACCGATCGGCTGGCCCTCTCTGGTGGTGATCTCAAAACCGAACCACGGCTGGCCAGCGGCATCGTGAAGATCGACATCGCGGCCGGCGAGATTGGTGATGCCGAGCGTGGCGATGATCGGTTCGTAGGCGACGTATTGAAGCCGCTTGAGTTGCAGTTCGACCTGAAGCTGCGCCTCTGCGTTGGCGACGCATAAGAGCAGGCAGACGACCGCGAAACCGAGCTTCATCGCGCGGTAGGATAACGCAATTCGGCTCATAAAAAAATCCGCGCCTCCGCTCAGACCTCACGCACCGTGGGCATCTGCTGTGCTGTCTTTGTTTGCTTATACTGTTTGACGGCGTCGATCAACGCCGCGTCCCACGGAAGCGTAATCGTCTCGGCCGGCGAGCGCACCGCGCCGTCGTAGGCAAACTCGATAGAGGACCAGCCGACGATCTCGAGCAAGGCAGACTGTCCCTGAGTGGCGAGCGTCTCGGCGTGAACGATTTGACCGTCGCGCAAATAAACAATGCCGCTCTGTGTTCCCTTCACGATTTGAACCGCGCCGCCGCGTCGACTGAGGCAGCACATCTGCAACACATCGACAACATGAAACAAGTCAGGCGCGTCCGCGGTTGCGTTTTCCGCCCGCGCCATCGCGCGGAGCAATCCTTCTCCATCGATCGGCTCTGGGAAAACTTTTGTCTCCGCCACTTGAAGCCGTTGCTTCGCGGCCGAATAAGCTGGAAAAAATGCTGTTTGCAGCCCGGGAAAAATTTCGCTCAGCGTGCCCCCCAACACGAGCCCGTCGATTCCTTCGGCTTCGAGCTGGGTGAGAAGGAGCCGGCAACGCGAATGGCGGCGGGCCCATTCCACAGCCGCGGCGTCGTTGTGGACGAGATCGCAATTGTGCGCCGAGTAATCTTTCACCATTTGCACCAACTGGCGGCCGAGTTCGGCGTCATGGTGCACAATGAGCAATTCCATCAGGGCGATGCGGTCGACGGGGGCGGATAAACCTTGAGCAGCCTGGCCGGTTCCGCTCGAACCGCTTCGAGCTTGTCCTGGTAATACACGCGCACGATGTAGCCCAGGTATTTGCGTTGGCCCGGTTCGGAGCCGCTCGCTTTGCCGGTGCGCGCCTTTTTGCCCGGATTCACCGAAGCCGCCGCCGCGGACAGCGCTGCTTCCGAGGAGAGGAGCTTGCTCTTTGCGCGCAGATAATTCACCGCCAAGACCTCCGGCTCGTCTTTGGCCCAATCGTGATCGGGCGTTAACCATTCGTAGGTCACATCGGCGTCGGTCAGCTTGATGTCTTTGTCATCGACGGTGTCGTAGAAGAAGACCTGGATCTTGACGCGCGTGTGATCGATCACTGCTTTGCTGCGTTTCTTGATCCCGAGTCGAACCTGCAAGCTCGTGTCGGCATCCTGATCGGGTGTTTCGGTGACAGTGGCTTCACTGATCCCAAGGTTCGGGCCGTTGCTCGAAGTTCCTGTTTCGGTCGGTGCGTTCGACGTTTCGAGCCGGCCCTGGCCGTGAAGACCAGCGCCGGAGGTAGCAGCCACGGGCAAGCCCACTTTGAGGCGTTGATCTGCCAGTTCGAACGATGCTCCAGCCGCCGGTCCCATCTCCTGAATCTTGCGCCAGATCTCATTCGAACGTTCGACGTTTTGCATCGCTTCGTAGGTCTTGGCCAGTTCCTCGAGAATCTTTGCGTTCGTCGGCTCGCGCTCGGACGCTTCCAAGGAGAGCGGCGGCGGCATCCTGATCGTGGCCGGAATTGATGGCGCAGGTTGTGGCGCGGGTTTGGTCACCGCCACGCGCGCTTCGGCCGGCGCCGGCGCCGGCGCGACGCGGCCCCGGCCAATAAAATGATAACCGGCTGCCAAAGATTCCGCCGCCGCAAAAAGAGCGACCGCTCCGAGCGCGATCCGAAAGCTCCGATCTGCGCCCAACGGAGATGACAACGTGACGATGCGCATGGCGGCCGACCGCATCCTGTAAACGCGCTTTGGGAAAAAAGTCAACCAGGCGCCGCGCGCGAAAGGATGGTACACTCGGCGCGCTGCGTCCACCCACAGCCTTACCGCGAGATATCCGCCTGGCTCAAAATCTTGAAGCCTTGCCCGATGAGAACGGAGGACGCGCACTCGGAGTCGTCCACGTGAAGGGCGAGCGCGGCAAGTCCATGCGGGCGCGTGAGCAGGGGATAGGTGAAGTGCACGTTTACCTCGGCCATGAGCAAGGCAGCGAAAAGCTCCGGCAACTGCGTGGCGACCTCGCGCATCTCCACGACCACGACCTCGCATACGCCGAAGGGAACGTCGTACTCGCGAAACAGTTCCTCAACCCGCTGCGGATCGCTCACCATCAGGCGCGCGATGGCCGAGTCGGTCGATTCCGATACGCTCAACGCGACGACGTGGGTGTTGTGAGTGTTCAACAACTTCACGATCTCCAGTAAGGCGCCGACTTTGTTCGGTAGAAAAACCGAGAACTGGCGCACAAGTGGTCCGCCGAGCTTGGATGTGGATTCTGGTAAATCGAGCATAATGAGCTGCGCTACTGTAGGGGAAGCAGCCTGCTTTCCTCCGCCGGGACGCTGGCAGCGTCCCCCTACAGAGTTCGGTCACGCGCGAATATCTCATTGTCGATCTTGCAGTGGCAAACCAATATTGAACTCGCCAAAAATGGACGAGGAAAACGAGCTGATCGCCTTGCGGCGTAAGAAACTCGAAACCCTGCGGGCGCGCGGCGTGGAACCGTTCGGGAAAAGTTTCGACATCGACGGCAACATTTCCGAGATCCGAGAAAAATTCAAAGAAGACGAAACGCTGCGCGCCGCCGGTCGCATCACGGCGCACCGCGACATGGGCCAGAGCCATTTTCTCGATCTGCGCGACGCGACCGGACGCATCCAGATCTACATTCAGGCGAAGGAGGTCGGCCCCGAGCTGATCGAACTCGTGCCGTTGCTCGATCTCGGCGACTTCCTCGCGGTGGAAGGCGTTTGTTTTTCCACCAAGACCGGCGAGCCGACGCTCCGGGTCCGAAGATTCGACCTCCTGGCCAAATCATTGCGGCCGCTCCCGGAAAAATGGCACGGGCTTCAGGACATCGAAGCGCGTTACCGCCAGCGCTACCTTGATCTCGTCACGAACGAGCGGTCGCGCGAAGTCTTCGCCAAACGGATCGCCATCATGCGGGAGACGCGGCGCTTCTTCGAAGACCGCGGATTCCAGGAAGTGGAAACACCGATGTTGCAGACGATCGCGGGCGGTGCAGCGGCGGAGCCGTTCAGCACGCATCACAAAGCGCTCGGCCTCGATCTTTATCTGCGGATCGCGCCGGAGCTGTATTTGAAACGGCTGCTCGTCGGCGGCTTCAACAAAGTGTTCGAAATCAATCGCAACTTTCGCAACGAAGGAATCTCCCGAAAACACAATCCGGAGTTCACCATGCTCGAAGCCTACTGGGCCTATGCCAATTTCGAAAAAATAGCGGACTTGGTTGAGGAACTCATTTGCCATCTGTCGGAGAAAATCTCCGGTTCATTGAAAATCGAACATCACGACGCCGAAGGAAGAGTTATCCGCACGATTAATTTGACTCGCCCCTGGCGGCGGGCGCGCTATGTCGATCTTGTCCGCGACGTGGCCGGCGACGACTGGTTCAAGTTAACTGCGCAGCAGCGAAGGGAGCGCGCGACGCGTGATTTCGAGCTAGAGATTTTGCCGACCCTTGCCGATTTCGAAGTGACCCAGCACGTCTTCGAAAAATTGATCGAAGAAAAAACATTCGATCCGCTTTTCGTTACTCATTGTCCGAAGGAGCTGGTGCCGCTGGCCAGGCAAAATGTGGTCGATCCGGCGCTGGTCGATGTTTTCGAGTTAATCATCAACGGGGTGGAGATGGCGCCCGGTTACAGCGAGCTGAACGATCCCGATGTCCAGCGGAAGCGTCTCCTCGAACAGGCCGGGGAGGAAACGCAAAAGATCGATGAAGAATTTTTACTCGCGCTCGAACACGGCATGCCGCCGGCGGGCGGCTTCGGCCTGGGCATGGATCGATTGACGATGTTGTTTACCGGCGCCGAATCGATCCGCGACGTCATCCTCTTCCCGCTGCTTAAGCCGAAGAAGTGACCAAAAGCGGCAGAACACGGCCGCACTTCAAAACGTTAGCCGGAAAACGCGCAAAGACCGCGCTGGCAGCGAAATAACTGCAGGAGCTAACCAACCATGGCTAAATGCGAACTTTGCGGAAACGATTACGACAAGACCTTCGAGCTGAGGAAAGACGGTAAGACCCACGTATTCGACAGCTTCGAATGCGCGATTGCGGTGATGGCGCCACAATGCGAACACTGTGGCTGCAAGATTGTGGGGCACGGCGTGGAAGCCGGGGGCAAGATGTTTTGCTGTGCGCATTGCGCCCGCGAGAGCGGGGAGAGCAAGCTGCGCGACCGAGGGTGATGTTTGTAGCCATGCGCCTGTGGCGCGTCAGACGGCCCGCAGGGTCGTGGCTACAGACGCGCGATTTATGAGCACGCCTCAGCGTTCCATCTCGAACGTGATCTTCGCGTTGACGCGATAATTCGTCACCCGGTCGTTCTCGACCTCAGCGGTAAACTCTTTCACGTAAACCGAGCGGATGTTGCGGAGCGTTTTCGCCGCTTCGCTGACGACGTTTTGCGTCGCCTCCTCCCAACTGCTCGACGACTGCGACATGACTTCGATGACTTTGACAATTTTGGCCATGATGTGCGTTCTCCTTTATCTAATCATCGCAGCCGAGTGCATCTGCGGTTCGCCTGAAGTACGCGGCAGCAGCGGCGGTCAGATCGTTTTTTGATCGATCCACTGCACGGCGTAACGGGCGACCTGGCGCGCGTTCGCCAGATTCAGCTTTTCTTTGATGTGCGCCCGGTGTGTCTCCACCGTTTTCGGACTCAGGTGCAGCAGCTTGGCAATCTCGCGCACGTCGCGGCCTTTGCCGATTTGTTCGAGAATTTCCAGCTCACGGTCGCTGAGCTTGTCAGTGAGACTCGATTCGCCTTTGCCGCTGGCGAAAC
>QHPZ01000269.1 GCA_003219225.1 Verrucomicrobiota bacterium
ACAAAGCCGAAACGCCCATCGAGCCAGGCAAAAAGTCTGTTTTTGATCTCGTAATGCACGGCCACAGTAATTTCGGTCCAGTTCGGCCGGATCTCGGCGAAATCGACGAGGCCCATGAGATCAATGTTGCCACCGACCGATTCGAACGCGTATTGCTCGGGCGACTCGCTGTCGACGGCGAGTAGAACCGTGTGCGCCTTGAAGCCGAGCGGCCCACGAAAGCTGAAATCGACAGTCTTGGAAGAGGTCACGGTCGCTTTGGTGACCATCAAGAACTGCCGGCGATAGGAATGGATACTGGCGAGGCGGGCTTTACACTCCGCCAGCGGGTGGCTCATGTGCAGGGTTTTTTGTAGGAGCATGATAGTAGGGTTGATTTACGGGCAACTTTAGCAATGCCGGTGCCAGCGCGTTTTACGAGGGAGAAGGGTGGCGTCAGGCCTCCGGAGTGTAAACTTTGTTTACATTCGTGTTTGCCTGCGAGACAGACACCCTTGCATCGGGCAACCTGAGCGCTGCCCGCCATTCCGCCGGCATCGCGCTCGTTTTTTGGGTCAACCTAGGGAGAATCGGCACGTCGAGAATCTCACCCAAAACGTCGCGATTCGTGGCCGCGGCGATGTCGTCATCTGCGTCGGCCAAGTCATTTAGAACGACACCAGCGCACGCGAGGTCGTGGCCGAGGACACTGCGGACGGTGAGGGCAGTGTGATTGAGACAGCCGAGCCGGTTTCTCACTACCACCAGCACTGGCAACTTCAGTTCCGCCGCTAAATCGCTTACGAAATAATCAGCTCGGATTGGAACGAGCCAACCACCGACTCCTTCGACTACGATAACTTCGACACGGCGCTGCAGAGCGCGAAAAGCATCGATAATTGCATCGATGTCGATCTCGATCGCTTCGATGCGCGCGGCGGCCAACGGCGCCAGTGGAGTTTTCAACCAAAGCGGATTGATTTCGTCGATTGTCAGGCCTTCGATTCCACTGGCCAGCAGCAACTCGGCATCGCGCCGATCGCCGCAGCAAATCGGTTTGAAACCGGCGCACGAGATCCCCGACGCGCGTAACAATCGGAGGAGCTGAACAATCGTGTATGTTTTGCCGACGCCAGTATCGCTGCCAGTGACGAACCAACTCACGCGGGTCGGCCTAATGAATCGCGATGTTACGCTGCACGCGCGCGTTGCCCCGCGATCGTTTCCACCATCGAGCGGAAAATTTTCGCGCCATCCGCACTGCCGAGGCGTTCGTCAGCGGCGCGATCGGGGTGGGGCATTAAACCGAAGACGTTGCCCTCGCGATTGCAGATACCGGCGATATTTTCCACCGATCCGTTCGGGTTGGCCTCCGGCACAACACGCCCCTGCTGATCGGCGTAACGTAAGATAACGCGGCGCTGCGCGTTGAGTTCACGCAGCGTGGCTGGATCAGCAAAGAAGCGGCCTTCGCCGTGCGCGACCGGCAGGCGCAACAAACTTCCTTCGGCACAGCCGTGGGTAAAAGCGGAATCGGCAACCTCCACCCGCGTGATCACCATTTCGCAGACAAAGCGCAGGGATTGGTTGCGCGCGAGCGCGCCGGGCAGCAATCCCGCTTCGCACAAGATCTGGAACCCATTGCAGGTGCCCAGGATGAGCTTGCCGGCGCGCGCGTCACTCACCACCGCGCGCATGATCGGTGAAAAGCGCGCAATCGCACCGCAACGGAGATAATCGCCGTAGGCAAAACCGCCCGGCAACACAATTGCGTCAAAATCGCGCAGCGAAGTCTCCTTGTGCCAGACGAGCTCGGCGCGCAAACCGTCGATGCCATTGATCGAAGCGACGCAATCCTGATCGCAATTGGACCCGGGGAATTGGATGACCGCGAATTTCATATCGCTCGCGGGACGACCCGATGGGCCGCGCGCTGCTCCGCGTGATAATCGTTCACGACGAGACAGGCGTGGATTATTCCTGGTATCCAGCCGAGCAGCGTCAGGATGATGCTGAGAAGAAAGCTGGCGACGCGCCCGGTCATCAGAACTGCGAGTGGCGGAAACACGACACAAAAGAAGTAGCGTAGGGCTTTCATCGCCTCTTTGAGCGAGAGCGCGCGGTCGTTTTGGGTGCCATTCCGTTTCGTTCCAGCGCGTAATCTTCGATCACCGGATTGGACAGCAAATCGCGGCAGAGCCCGTGCAAGCGCGTTTCAAGATCGACACTTCCCCCGGCGACATCGATTTCCAAGCATTTGCCAACGCGCACGCTCTGAACTTCCGGCATTCCGAGGTGACGCATCGCGTCGCGCACCGCGTTGCCTTGCGGATCGAGCACCGCCTTTTTCGGGGTGACGACCACTTTGAATTTCATCCGATCCACGGTAACGCAATGCGCCTGCGGAACAAGATCGAACTCAGACGCAGCAGCGCGATCGCCGCGCGTTTATTCAGTTGTGTCGAGCCAGTTTGAGCGCGCCTCGCGCAGCTCAATGCTGCGTGCCCGCACCGCTTCTTCAAACGCCGCGAGTTGGTTATCCAGGAGCAAGTGCAGGCGACGGGTCTCGAGCAGATTCGCGATCCGCAGCAGCACCTCGAGCTGGCCGAACGGTTTCACCAGGAAATCGGTCGCGCCTGAGCCGAGCGCGCGCCGCTTGGTCCGTTCGTTTACGTCAGCAGTCAGCACAACGATAGGAAAAAAAATGTCCCCATCCTTTGCCCGCAGCGATTCAAGAATCGCGAACCCATCGACGTGCGGCATCATCAAATCGAGCAGAAGCAGGTCTGGAGCAAAGGCGTCACAGGTTTCCAAAGCAACGCGCGAATCGGTAATGGATTTCACGCGTGAATAGCCGGCTTCGGCCAGCATGTCCTCAAGCAGGGCCACATTCGTGGCCTCGTCGTCGATGACGAGAATTTTCATTCGAGTGAGCGCGGCGAAGTCGCCCTGCCATCGAAAACGCGTGTGAACGAGCGGCGAGCTCATGTTTGTACGGCCTCCACTTTTCGATCGAGCGCCACCTGTCCGTTACCGTTGCCATTGCTGGTCGTCTGTTCGATGACCCGAAAGAATTCCGTGACCTCAATCGGCTTGGTGAGATAGGCGCGTGCGCCCGCCGCCATTAAGCGCTTGACCTGTTGGGAAGTGGCGTCGGCACTTATGACGACAACTGGAATGTGGCGGGTTGTCTCCTCGTGCTTCAGCTGCGCGAGCACAGTCCAGCCCGGCACATCGGGGAGGTGCAAATCGAGCAGGATCAGATCGGGCGAATGCTGCCGCGCCAGATCCAGCGCCAGGCGACCCTGCATCGCGGTGATGAGGCGGACGTGCGGTTGTTCAGCCAGCATTTGCTCGATTAACGTCAGATTCGACAGGTTATCTTCCACGTAGAGAATCGTGCGCTCACCGACGATCTGCTCGATGCCGCCCCGCTCAGCCGCGCGTGCCGCGATCCGGTCAAGGGGCGATTTCGCGCAGGGAACGTCCACCCAGAACGTGCTGCCCTGTCCAACCACGCTGTCGACGCCGATGGCTCCGCTCATCGCCTGGATTAAGCGCTGGCACAACGCCAGGCCAAGCCCGGTCCCTTGCACGGTCGATTGTTCCGCGCCGAGACGATCAAAGGGCGTAAACAAGCGGGACACCTTTTCCTCGGCGATGCCCGGGCCATTGTCGCTCACCGCTACTCGGATCGTTTGGTGATCGCGTAAGGCGAACGAAACGCTCACCCGACCACTGCGCGGTGTGTATTTGACCGCATTGGTCAGAAGATTGAGCAACACCTGTTTGAAGCGCTGTCGATCGGCCATCACGTAGGTGTTATCCGTCGGCAGACACGGGCCGGAGAGCTGGGTGTTGCGCCCCGCCGCCAACGGTCGCATCAACTCGAGCGCGTCGCGGATTGCATCCGTCACGCGTACCGGCTCGAGCGACAATTGCATGCGGCCGGCTTCGATTCGACTGATGTCGAGCACTTCATTGATCAGCTCGAGAAGGTGACGCCCGGCGGTCATGATGTGGCCGATGCGCACTCGCTGCTGTTCGGTCGCGCTTTGCCGCTCCAACAACTGGCCGAATCCGAGGATGGCATTCAGCGGCGTGCGTAACTCGTGGCTGACGCGCGAGAGAAACTCGCTTTTCGCCTTGTTGGCGCGCTCGATTTCTTCCACGCGCTTGCGTTCGGTGATGTCTTCGACCGTGCCTTCGTAATAGAGGATCGCGCCGTTTGCATTGCGGACGCCGCGAGAATTCTCGCAGATCCAAATCTTGCTGCGATCTTTGCGATAAATCTGGTACTCGAACAACTCGACATAGCCCTGCGCTTCGATCAGCCGCTTGAATTCGTTGCGCCGTTCCGGATCGACATACACCATCTGGCCGATGTCGGTCACCTCCCGCATCAGCTCTTCCGGTGAGTCGAAGCCATGAATGCGTGCGAGCGCCGGATTGACGCTGAGAAATTTCCCCTCGGGAGTCGTTTGGAACATTCCTTCGATCGCGTTCTCAAACATGTCGCGATATTTTTGCTCGGCCTGGCGCAAGGCTTCTTCGGCGCGTTTGCGCTCGGTGATGTCGTGCACC
>QHPZ01000069.1 GCA_003219225.1 Verrucomicrobiota bacterium
CTGGTCGAAGTGGCTCAAGGTGATCAAACGACTCAAACAACCGGGGTTTGAGATTCATCATCTACCGTCGATCGATTTCGTCCTCGTCACGCACGCGCACTTCGATCATCTCGACCGGCGCACGTTGCGCCGGGTGGCGGCCGATCAGCCGATTGTGGTGCCTTACGGCGTGGGCAACCTGGTTCATCGGCTTGGGTTCCACATCGTGCACGAGCTTGATGAATGGCAAACCGTCGAGTTGGACGGGCTCAAAGTGTCGCTCACGCCGGCGCATCATTGGGGCGCGCGTTTTCTGGCCGATCAGCATCGCGGGTTTGGTGGCTTTGTCGTGGCGATGGATGGCCGCACTGTGATCGACGTTGCGCTGCTGCCGATCGGCGCCTACGAAGCGCCGACTGGCCGCGAAGTCCACATGAATCCCGAAGAAGCCGTGCAGGCGTTCCTCGAGCTTGGAGCAAAAATGTTGGTGCCGATGCACTACGGCACTTTTCGTCTCGGCTTCGAGCCACTCGATGAACCGCCCGCGCGGCTACTCAAAGCCGCGCGCGCACATGGCATCGAAGAGAAGGTGCTGGTGATGACCGAAGGCAAACCCGTGCTGGTGTGAAGAAGAAAACGGCGAACGCTGAACATCGAACGTCGAAGATCGAATTCAGAAGGTCTGCATTTCTGCTTATTCGGTATTCGGCGTTGAGCGCTTGCCGCGCCGCAGCCGAGCGAAGGCGGGTTCGGCGTTTGCTCTCTTAAATGTTCGTATCGCGCTCCACGCGATCGAACGTTCTCGGCGCGATCTTCGCCGGCCTGATCGTCGTCTTCTTCTGCCTGATCCTGCTTTGGCACGATCCGCTGCTGTTTTGGAACGACGATCATGAGCTGTCTGTCCTGCCGGTGTTCGCCGATGTCGCGCGCAGTTGGAGCGAAGGTCATCTGCCGCTGCTCAGTCCGTATTCCTGGGTGTGCGGCAATCTGGCCGGTGAATTTCAATACGGCACGTTCTCGATCTTCGTAAACGCGGCTGTCATTCTCATCTGGAAATTTCCACTCACGTTTGCGCAACAAGCCGCCGCGCTTTCCATCACGCATCTTTTCGTGCTCGCGGCTGGCGCGTTTTTGCTGGCGCGAGGCCGCAATTTCTCAATGCCATTGTCGATCTTCGTCGCGCTGATCGCGGCACTGAACGGCTGGATCATCTGCTGGGGCGCGACCGATTGGTTCGGCGCGCTTGGCGCGTTCGCCTGGTTGCCGTGGGCCTGGTGGGCCGCGGAACGCGCACTTGATCCGTCGCGAAGTCGCTGGCGATTTCTGTGGCCGGCGCCGTTTGTCTACCTCGTGATCACCGGCGGGTTTCCCTACACGGTTCTGATGCTCGCGGTTTTGGTCGCGTGGCTCTCGGCTAAATCAATGTGGTCCCGACAAGTCGGGAAGCCCCGCGACCGTCGGGACACTCAGGTCCCTCCCACATTGCTGATGCTGTCGGGAATCGCACTCGGCGCTGGACTCGCCGCGCCCGCCTGGCTGGCTTTGCTCGATTACGTGCACGGTTCGGCGCGAGCAACGACCGCAAGCGCGGCGCATTGGCAATGGATCGTGCCGTGGCGCGCCTTGCCCGGGTTCCTTCTGCCCGCTTGGACAGTGAAGTGGCCCGACTTCTCCACACGCTATCTACCGCACGCCGCCACAGAACTCGCCTGCGGCCTTGTCGCGCCCGCTGCGCTGATCGCCGGATTTATCTGGCGGCCGCGGCTGGTGATCCGGCGCATGAAATGGGAGCTACTCCTGCTCTTGTTTTTACTCGTGCTCTGCATGCTTCCGAGCGCGGGCGTATTTCGCTGGAGTTTTCGCTGGCTCCCGTTTTTGCATCTCGTGCTCGCGCTCTGCGCGGCCGATGTGCTCCAGCTTCGGCGCCGTTCGCCGACTGGCTCTGCCTCCACCGTGCTGTTGATCGTGGTGACAGTTGCGATGTCGATCTTCGGCACGGCCGGCCAGTACGGCGCGGGCGTTGCGTTTATTTACCTCCAAGTTGCTGTGATCTGGGCGGCAGCAGAGTTGTTTCTACCCGACTGGAAATTTCGAGAATGGGCTCCAGTCGTCGTCACGTTTGTAATTTTCCTCGCGACGTATCAGTCGATTCCATCGAATTGCGGCGTTCCCAAATACAACTTTGCTCAGGAATTGCTGAGCGCCGCGCCGCTCGATCCGCAGCGCCTTTATTTGAGCATCTATCCGCCGACCGAACACACTTATCGGATCGAGAAAAAGGCGGGACCAGTGGGGCAGATCGTGCGGCCTGGAAGCACATCGATGTGGGCGGGCGTGCGTTTCGTCAACGGCTACAGCCCGATTCTGGCCGCCGGTGTGGCGCGCGAGTTTGGCTTCGCGATTCACGGCGAGATCGATCCCGACATGGGAAATTACTTGCTCAGCGATCAATCCCGAATGCTCGAACAACTCGGCGTTGACGGCTTGATCGTCGCGCGGGAGATCGCGACCAATCCAACCTCACCAGATTGGCAGCTCGTCTTTTCGAATGAAGAAGGGCGCGTGTTTCATTGGCGCGGTGCGCCGTTCCCGCGTGTGCGGTCGGTGAGCTGGATCGATTCACGACCGGACCAGGAATTTGTCACCGCCATCATTTCCCGAATCGTCGAGTCGCGGCATCGCGTCGAGCTCGATGTCGATGTTCCGGCCGGGGGCGGCTCGGCCCTGCTGGAGTTCTCGCGACCTTATTTTCGCGGCTATCAGGGTTCTCTGGCCAACCAGCGGCTGAGCGTGACGTCGTATCGCGGCTTAATTCCGCTAATGGAAGTACCGCCCGGATCACGGGGTCGACTTGTTCTCACTTATCGGCCGTGGTGGTTAGTTTACGGCGGCGGAGTGTCGATCTTTTGCGCGTTTATTTTTGTGCTCGGCGTTGTAGCTGCCGCCGTCACCGGCGGCAGCACCCGAAGCACTGCCGCCAGTGACGGCGGCAGCTACAACCGGCGGATTTTTTAGTAAACGTCGCGCCTGTAGCGCTTGTCGGTCTTGAGTTTCTCGACGTATCCGTTTGCTTCCTCGACCGATTTCCCGCCTTGTTCCTGGACAATTTTGCGCAGCGCCCCATCGACATCCTTGGCCATGCGCCGCGCATCGCCGCAGACAAAAAACTGCGCGCCTTCGCCGTCGATCCATTTCCAAATATCGGCCGCGTGTTCGAGCATCTTGTGCTGCACGTAAATCTTGTTTGCCTGATCGCGCGACCAAGCGCAATCGAACCGCGTCAAAAGCCCGTCGCGCGTGAAGCGTTCCCAATCCTCCTTGTAAGCGAAATCGGATCGCTCGTGCTGCGACCCGAAAAACAGCCAGTTCTTTCCTCTCGCGCCTAGCGCCTGGCGCTCCTGCAAAAAGGCCCGGAAGGGCGCGATGCCTGTCCCCGGCCCGATCATAATGAGCGGCATGCTCGGATCGTCCGGCATATGGAAATGTTTCGCCGAGCTGGGATAAACCGGCACCGGCACATTGTCCGCGCGCTCGGCGAGGAAGGCCGAGCACACGCCTTTGCGCACACGTCCGCGGCTTTCGTAGCGGACAACATCGACAATCAGGTGCACCTGCTCCGGAAAGACGCGCAGGCTCGACGCGACCGAATAGAGCCGCGGCTGCAATTTGGTGAGCAGTCCGACAAATTCCTCGGGCGTAAATTTTACCGATGGATGATCGAGCAGAAAATCAATCACTTCCGCGCCCCACAAATAATTTTCGAGATCGTGTTTGCGGTCCGGGCGCAGCAATTCCTTGAGCATGGGAGCCGCGTTCGCGCGTTCGGCAATCGCTTTCAGAAACTTCGGCGTCGGCTGCGTAATGGAATAATCGCGGAGAAGCGCTTCGCGAAACGGCTTGGTTGTTTTTGCGGCGGGCACTGGCTCGTCCCCCTTGGCTCCCAGCGATTGAATGGTTGCATCGACCAGAGTCGCATCGTTCGTCGCATAAACCGCGACCGAGTCGCCGGGTTCGAAACTTAACCCCCAGTTTGTCAGATCAATTTCAAAATGGCGCGTGTCCTTCTCCGATTCCGGCGCGCTCAAGCGCCGGTTGACGAGAAGCTTTGCCGGAAATGGATTGGCTCGCGTCCAAGGCGAAGCGGGTGTAGCCGGTTTCGGCGGAGCGGTGGGAGCGAGCATGAAGATGTCGATCTTACGCCAGAGCTATTGGGCGGGCAAACTGCACGAGTTGATTTATCGAACACGGACCGGCAATTACCGGTCCAGCGGTTCCGCCAATTCGGCGGCACGATCCTTTCGCTGCGTTTCGCTCGCGCGCGTACAGTTTTTTCACCGCGGGAAACTTATTGTCGTTGACCTGCCGACAAATGCTGGCCGTGGCGGTGGAGTGGGAAATTTACAGGCGCACGCATTCGGCGACCGCGCTCGGCCTCGTTGGACTGGTTTTCGCCGTTCCAATTGTCGGGCTGTCATTACCGGCCGGGCATCTGGCCGATCGAATCAGTCGCAAGCACATCATCCTCGTCTCGCAAATTTTCACCGTTCTGACATCGGTCGCGCTTGCCCTTGTTTCCTGGCAACACCTCGCCATTCCGCAGATGTCGATCTTGCGCTCGTGCAATCACGGGCTGAGCACGGTCGCGGCGGTGTTCGAACGCCATCAGCCGCAGTACCAATTCGAGGACGCGTCGATCCCGCTCATTTACTTGCTGTTGCTCGTCGGCGCGGTTGCGCGAACGTTCGGCTGGGCGGCGCGCGCTTCTTTTTTTCCGACGCTCGTGCCGCGCGATGCGTTTTCCAACGCGGTCACCTGGAACAACAGCGTGTTTCAGATCGGCTCAGTGGTGGGCCCGGCAATCAGTGGTTTTCTCGTCGCGCATATCGGTTTCCCGATCGTCTACATGATTGACGCCGTCACGGCGTTTTCATTTTTCCTGCTCGTTCTACCGATCCCACGCGCGAAACAATCCGGCGCCCGGGTGGAGTTGAGCACGTGGCGCAGTTTGATCGCCGGAATTAAATTTGTTTTCAGCAGAAAAGTCATTCTTGCGACGATCACGCTCGACTTGTTTGCGGTGCTGCTCGGCGGCGCGACCGCGTTGCTGCCGATTTTCGCCGATCAAATCCTGCGCTGCGGTCCGGTCGGGCTCGGCTGGCTGCGCGCCGCGCCGGCGGTCGGCGCGTCTGCCATGGCGCTGACCATCGCGTTTCTGCCGCCAATGCGTCAGGCCGGCAAAACGCTGCTTTGGTGCGTGGCGGGGTTCGGCATCG
>QHPZ01000270.1 GCA_003219225.1 Verrucomicrobiota bacterium
TCGCTCGGGTTGTAAACCAGGGCCGGCTTTGGAATCACGCCTTCCAGGCGGAACTTGTCGGTGAACAGCCAGATGAGGCCGCCACCCGGAGCGACGATCGGATTCTGATAGAGGGAGCCGCCCACGCCGATCACGCCAAAAATTTTGTCTTTCTTGAGCGGAAACGAGACAAACAGTTTCCACGGCACGTCGATCGAGTCGACTGTGATATTGCTTTCAAAATAGGGCCCCGGGTCAATCTCGAGGCCCGCGCCGGCATGGTCGTGCACCACATATTCCAAGGCCAACAACGCATGAACTGTCTGCAGATGATCGGGCAACCCGTTGTCCGTGCCGTCGAAATCGAACCGCTCGTATTCGACGCCCGCACGAAAATACCAATTGCCGGTGATGAGAAAGCGATGAGCGTAACTCACGTCGTTGTAGAGTGAATTGCCGTGGCCGAACTTGTCGTGGTCATCGTAGAAACCGCTGCGGAAGGTGTAAGTCGTGTCTTGCTCGAAAATGTCGCGCGAATTCTGCTCTTCCGGAGTGGGGGCGGGCTGGAGCTCGGGCACCGGCCCGCCGAGAGCAGATGCGGTCAGAGCGACACAAGAGAGAAAAAACAGGCGCGCAATGTGTTTCATAAGGCGTTACAAGTCAGTAGCAGATCTCAAGCTAATCGTTTCACCCAGGCAGCCCCGATGTATCGGAAAGCAGATTTCGTGGCAAGACTTCATTCACGGGCAGCGGCCAGGAAGTTTTTTAGATCGACATGCAAAATCTCGGTTGACTACCATTAAGGGGCGTTTAGCTTTGCCGGCCTTTTTGTGACAAACCTCCCGTTCCCCTCAGTTTTCGTCGCAATCATCAACCCGTTGCTTGGGCCGGATCATAGCCTTGCCAACTGGTTTCATGCTCGTTTGACAGAGCATTTTGTCGCTTTCCTGCGAGCCCTGAGTGAACCGGGTTCAGCTCAGTGGATCGGCGTGGTTGTCTTTGTCGGCGTGGTCTTTTTTGCCTGGAAAAGACACTGGCTCTCGCTCGTGACCTTTGTCGTGGCCGTGCCCGGCGGCATGCTCCTGAATGAGTGGGTGAAAATTCTCGTGCACCGGCCTCGTCCCTTTGCGGCAGGACCGTTTGTCGACTGGGCCGGGTACAGCTTCGCCAGCGGGCACACCATCGGTGCGACATTGCTTTACGGTCAGATCGCGCTCTTTTTGGTCCCGACGATCAAAGCTCGCCGGTGGCGCACCCTGGCAAAATGCAGTGTGGTGTTGCTCGTGGTGCTGGTTGGCTTCAGCCGGATCGCTTTGGGCGCGCACTATCTGAGTGATGTGCTGGCCGCGATGGCGCTGGGCAGCGCTTGGCTGACGGTCTGCGTCTTTGCCACGAAACCGGCACGCAGACGCGTAGTGGCGCCGATTCTTGTGCCGGAGACTATTACGCCGGTCCTGCTCGCGATTGATACCCCGGGCTTAATCCCAGTGGAGATAACCGCGTCCTCGGATCTGGTTGTGCCGCGTTAAGGGCGTAACGCAGCTGGCGCATCTGGTAATCCCTGCGGCCGCGCATGGCCGGGCGAATGCCACGCCCACGACTTAGCGAGTATGAGATCGGGTCACATCAAGCTGACGCTGTATTTGTTCGGTTTTGCAGGAGCGGCGCTCTTTACGGGGCTGCTCATCCGACAAGGCGCCGCAGATGTCGGTCGAGCTGTGGCCACGGCCGGGTGGGCGCTGCTGGCCGTAACGATCTATCACCTGCTGGTGCCGGTATTTCTCGATGCCGTCGCGTGGTGGGTGTTGTTTCCGAAACCTGAGCGCCCGCGGTTGCGCCAGCTTTTCTGGATGCGTTGGGTGGGCGAATCGATCAGCACGCTGGTGCCTTCGGCAGCGGTGGGCGGCGATATCATTCGCGCGCGGCTGGCGGCCTTGCATGGCTCGCGCCTGACGATTTCGGCGGCGAGCGTGCTGGTCGATATTACGTTGGGAGTCTTCACGCAGGCGGCGTTCACCGTTCTTGGGCTTGTCTTGCTCGTGAATGCTACCGGCCAAAAAAGTTTCATTGGTCCAACGTTGCTCGGCACTCTCGCGGGCGTGGTTGCGGTGGGTGGGTTTTATTTCGTGCAACGGCTTGGAATGTTTCGTTTCCTCGCGCTCATTGTTTCAAAACTCGCCAGCTCGGAGGGGTGGCACTCGTTGATCGAAGGCGGCGCCACACTCGACGAAACGATCCGCCAACTTTACGCTCGCCGCGGCGGTGTCATTGCGTGTTGTGCTGTGACGATCGTGTCGCTGGTTGGTGGTTCGGGAGAAATCTGGATCGCTCTGCACGCGCTCGGACTGCACGCGACAATTGTGAACGCAATCATCCTACAAAGCATGGTCCTGACGATTCGCTCGGTGGCATTCCCCGTGCCCGGCGGCATCGGCGTACAGGAGGGTGGCTATCTGGTCGTGGGCAATCTTCTCGGAATCGCGGGCGACGCCGCTTTTGCGCTCTCGCTCATCGCGAGAGTGCGCGAGCTGACATTGGGTATCCCGGGGCTGATCGTGTGGCAGATCGTCGAGGGCCGCCGCCTCTTACGAGCCGGCCCGACGCCCACAGTTGAGGAGACCTGAAGCGCTGCGACTGCGTTTCGCAACAACTCAATGCGCCGCTTCACTTTCGCCGTGTTCGCGAAACTGGTGCGAACGTTCCACCAGATGCGCGCCAACCCGGTGGGAATAACAAGCCGCTGATTGATTTCGGCGAGGACGTCGCGCTCCCGATAGGTTTCGAGAAACGCGACTGCCAACGGCAGCCATTGCCGAATCCGTCCTTTGGCGACGAGGTCGAGCAGACAGACGACCAGGTCGTCGGCATGACGCGCGGGCGCGGGCAGCGATTTTTCGTGCACGATTTCGAAGTCGATCAACCGCGCACGATCGGTCTTGGAATCGTAAATCACGTTTTGCATGGTGGCGTCGGCGTGCGACCACGGCCCGCCGAACTGGCCGCTCCAGAGCTGGTGCGTGCGCCGAAATTCCCGCGCCGCCGCTTGCATCATCGGGCGCGTCAACGTGCCCTCGATCATGTGGTCCCAAAGACTGCGACCGGGGACTTTCTCCACGCAAACGGAATGATTGCCGACGGTGAACGCGCGGAAGGTGTCGCCATTGAGCAGGCGATAGCACTCAACCTCCCACTGCTGCCATTCTTCGATCTTACTGCAGAAACGAATGGGGATGCTGGCGAGGCGGAAAAACAAGTTTGCCGAGTCAGCGATTTGTTCGCTGCTGGGATTGCGCGTTTTGACGACCACCGGTTTGCCGCGGCGAAATTTCTCCGTCACCGAGTTCATCTTCAGGAAATCGACCGCCGCGGCGGCAAAATCGCGGAATGCTCTCGGGGTGATCCGATCAATCAATGTCGTGGCCATTGGCTGACAAATTCGTTTTTCCTAATTCGTGTCGCGTTCTGCGACGGCTGTATGGCAAGTCCCATTCCTCTCCGTAATTGACAATTACCGATGAAAAAAAGTTGCGGCAAACTTTAATGAGCCGGCAAAGATCGTAAAGTGCGCGCGATGACTCCGGAACAACATCTGGCCGCGACCGATCCGCGCATGGCGGCGCTGATCGCGCGCTCGCGCCGTTACGATATCAAGGCTTCGCTTTCGCTGCGGCCGTTCGACGCGCTCGCGGAATCGATTGCGTATCAACAGCTCAGCGGCAAAGCGGCCGCGACCATTTGGAGCCGGGTACGCGCCCTTTATCCAAAGCGCAAATTTCTCGATCCGCAGCTCGTGCTCGACACGCCCGACGACAAATTGCGCGCGGCCGGACTTTCGCGCAGCAAAGTTGCCGCCCTGAAAGATCTCGCCGCGAAGACGCTCGACGGCAGCGTGCCTTCCGCTCGTGCGATGGCGAGGATGAGCGACGAAGAAATCATTGAGCGGCTTGTCAAAGTCCGCGGAATTGGCAGATGGACAGTGGAAATGCTATTGCTTTTCGACTTGGGCCGGCCCGATGTCTGGCCAGTGCACGATTACGGCGTGCGCAAGGGATTTGCCAAAACATTCGGCCGGAGAAAACTGCCGACGCCGAAACAGCTTTCCCGGCTTGGCCAGAAATGGCGCCCGTATCGTTCAATGGCCGCGTGGTATTTCTGGCGGGCGCCCGACCAACCGGCGCCAAACCGATTTGATTAACCCACTGCCGAACGCGCTGCGGACATCTTTCCTCCAGGAAAGCAAAGGGGCGGACCTTGCGATCCGCCCCTCCCTCTGTTACGAGCAGCTTCACCTTAGCTTTGTTTGTTTTGTGAAACCACTTCGTTCAATTTGAAAATCGGCAGGAACATCGCAATCACGATTCCACCGACGATCAGCCCGAGAAAGACAATCAGCATCGGTTCGATTAGCGATGTCAGAGCGTCGAGCATCGCTTCGATTTCTTCGTCCCAGAAGTCGGCCATTTTTTCCAGCATAGTGTCGATCTTACCGGTGGCTTCGCCGGCCGCGACCATGCGCAAGAGCATCGGCGGGAAAATCGGTTTGCGGGACAGCGCGACCGAGAGGTTGTCGCCTTTCTCAACATCTTCGCTCACGCCTTGGATGCTTTTTTCAATCACGTAATTGCCCGCCGTGCCGCCGACGATCTCGAGCACTTCGAGAATGGGCACACCGCTGCGGATGAGCTGGGCGAAGGTGCGCGCAAATCGCGACATGCAGATCTTGTGCGTGAGCGGGCCGAGCACCGGCAGCTTGAGCTTCCAGCGATCGAACAACTGCTTCCCGCGGGTTGAGC
>QHPZ01000065.1 GCA_003219225.1 Verrucomicrobiota bacterium
ATGTGTGGCAGTGTGTATGCTGCGCCGCCGGACGCCCCAGCGCGGCGCCCGTACCTTCGCGTGCACGTTCGCGACAGATTAAAAGAGGAGGGCGGACACCTCGCGGCGCCCGCCCCCTCTCAACCCCACATTCGTTTTAGTATCAGCGATCCTTCGCGCTCGAGTGGAAGCTCACTTCACCTGCGCCTTCCTCGGGGGGCGGCGGCATACCGGGCTTCGCGTAATCGGCCGCCAATGCGCGTTGTGCTGTCGGCACGAGCCGGACTGCGCCTTTCGCATTATTGCGCCAGCCATTCTGATCGGCGAATTCTTCGCCGGTATGATGCAATCCAGACACCTGGTCTTCCAACCCGGTGCCGTAACGCTGGTCGATAATCGTCGGGGTCACGAAGACGAGCAGGTTACGTTTCGTCCGCGCGTTTAACTTTTCCTGGAAAAAGTAGCCGAGGATTGGCACATCGCCGAGGATCGGAACTTTGCTCCGCGCTTTGGTTTGTTCGTCTTGAAGCAACCCACCTATCGCTAGGGTGTTGCCACTCTTGATCAGGACGCTCGATTCCAGTGAGCGCGTGTCGATGATTGGACTCAAGACATTTGCGCCAGCGAATTGGAATTGCGCATCACCAACTTTATTGCTGATCTCCGGCTTCACCGACAAAGTGATGAAATCGTCCTTGTTTACCGACGGTCGGACTACCAGCGTGTTGCCAAATTTCTTGTCTTGAAAACCGCCGAACACCGCCGTTGCTGTTTGCTCGTTAAAGTTTAGCTGCGGCACAGGTTGATTGCGACTGATCTCAATCTTCGCTTGTTGATTATCGGCCGTGACCAGCCGCGGATTTGCCAGAAATTCTGCATCGTTATCTTCATTCAGAAACCGCAGAGTGGCTGACATTTGAGGTATAGACAAAATGGCAAATTGACCGCCGAGTGCGGCCAAGCCATGCTCCGCGTCGCGCAGAAAATCCACACCTGCCAAGTGGCCGTTTGTATCCGTCCTTACCGTGGGCAACGTACTGGGCTGTATCGACGACGTAACTTGTCCAGTTACCGGGTTCGTCGATTGAACGATGGCAGCGGAACCCAGACCACTGCCTGCGAACTTGAATGTCTGTGCGTTATTTGAACCTCCAAATGTACCCGCCCAGTTGATGCCGTAGCTTTGTTTGGGGTTCGCCGTCACTTCAACCAGGCGCGCCTCGATCATGACCTGCTTGGTCGGCTTGTCGATTTGCACCAGCAGCTTGCGGATGTTGTCGATGTTGCCGCGCGTCTCGCGGAAGAAAATGGTGTTGGTGCGCTCGTCCACCTGGGGTGGATCTTTGCTCGCCAGCTGCGAGGCGATCAACGGCACCACATCTTTGGCGCGCGAGTAACTGAATTGGTAGCTGTCGCTCTCGGTCGGCTCGGCCGTGCGTTCGGCGCCGGTCTTGATGTAGTAGACATTGTCGATCTTATCCATGAACAGGTTCTTCGCCTTGACGATGATGGCGATCGCCTGGAGCGCGGTCACATCTTCGAGGCGCATCGTCACCGTGCCGGTAACCTGTTCGCTTACGACCATGTTGATCTTGGCCTGGCGCGCGAGCAGCCGCAGCACCTGGCCGACATCGTCGCCCTGAAACTCACGCACGCCGACCCCGCCGTTCTCGGTCAGATTGTCCGGCTCGACCGTGGTGGTCGTTCCTGCCGGCGAAGTCGCCGTCGAAGTGCTGGTCGTCGTTGTCGTGGTGGTTTGCGTTGCCGCTGGCGCGGGCGTACTCGCCGCCGCTGCCGAAGTCTGCGCGAAAAGGACTGGAGAACTGTCGCTCGTCTTCGTGCCTGCCGTTGTTGTTGTCGTCTGGGTCGCAGTCGCTGGACTGCTTGCCGCCGCTGGCGACGGTGAGCTGGTTTGGGCTTGTGCTAAGGACCATGCCGCCACCAGCGCCGCCGTCGCACAGCCAAGGATTTTGAATGGATTTACCATAGGTTAAGATCGATCTTAATGACTGCCGGGCTGGTCTAAAGCAGGAAGCAGACCAGACCGGCGCGGCCGTTTTGCCCCGGTCGGGCTCAGTCGGACTTACACACGCGGCAGCTTGGCAAATCGAGCGCCGCCGGAAGCACCAAATCCCAAACCCCAAGCACCAAAGAAATCCCAATACCCCAAGCTCCAACACTACCTCGGCTCGGGACGAGTGCGGTTTGGTTATTGGAGCTTGGAGCTTCCTCGGGATTTGGTGCTTGGGATTTGGGATTTATTCCGTGGGTTCGATCACCCGCCCACGCACCCGCCGCATTTGCGTGTGATGTGTGAGAACGTGCACCCGCCCATCGCTCCCGCGGAAAAATGCGCTCAGCAGCCAGCTCACGATCGAGATAATGATCGCGCCCCAGAACGCGCTGCCAAAACTGTCGACGTGAAAGCCGATCACGATGCTCGGCACCAGATAAAGCATCAGCCCGTTCAGGATCAGGATGAAAAACCCAAGGGTCAGCAAAATTAATGGCGCGCTCAGAAGGAGCAGCACCGGCCTAACGAAAGCGTTCAGGATGCCTAAGAGCAGCGCCGCCCCGATCAGCGCCGGCACCGTGTCATAGCGAATGCCGTGAAGAAAGGACGAGGCGACCATCACCGCCACGGTCGTGATGGCCCAGCGGAAAACGAAATGCCGCATATGTCGATCTTACGGACAATTCGCGACCCCGCCAAATTTGGAATGCCTGCCTGCAGCAGCTTGGCGCGAATCACGGCTAGAAACTACTTGCGAACATTCAGAGCCGCGCTAATCGGGTACGCCTGTGCCGAGAAAAATTAAGACCAACGAAGCCACCAAAAACGGGACGACCGCCCCGTCCCTGAATTCAGAGCCAAAGAAACGCCGTCCAGCCAAGCTGGTGCGCAAGAAAACCACAGCTGGCGCGCGGCGAACCAAACCGGGCGCGAAGTCCATCCCGCCAACCTCCGCTGCCGAGCCATTCGACGAGATGGTCCGTACCCGCGCCTATTTCATCGCCGAGCGCCGCCACCGCCTTGGTCTGCCGGGCGATGCCAGCTCCGATTGGCTCGAAGCCAAACGCCAGCTCGTCTCCGAGCTCGGCCCGCGATAACGGTAGGCACGCCGCGCTGCGGCATCCAGACATCGCAGCGCGATGTCCCTACCCGGGCAGCGATTCCATCCCAGGCACGCACTCCCGCGCCTTTTGCAGGAGCCGATTCATTCGAAACGGTTTCGCCACCAGCCCGGCCACGCCCGGTTCCTTCAACAACTCGCGCGCTCGTTCCTCGTCCGCTTTCCCCGACACGAGCAAGAGCGGCGGTACATTTCTCGGCGGCTCGGCGTGATTATAGACTTTGCCGATGAGGAAAAAGAGCATCGCCCCGTCGATCATCGGCATTTGGAAATCGAACACGAACAAGTCGTAATCTTTCCGCAGTGCCAGCTCGAAGCCGTATTCCGGGCGCGGCGAAGTGTCGACCTCGCAGCGCAACGACGCCGTGAAGGCTTCCCGCATCATCCGCAAAAGGGTCACTTCATCATCGACCATCAAAATCTTCTTCGGCTCCGCCTCGCTCACTGCCGAGATTTAACCACGAACCCGACTGGCTGATGAAGCATTGATTTGCACCGCCCGCTCGCTGACGCTCGCTCGAGGGCACGGAGAACACAGAGACACAAAACTGAAAATTTCTGTCACCTTGCTCTCCCGATTCAATCCTCCGTGACCTCCGTGGTCTCTGTGGTTAAAATCGCATTGATGGAGAACGCCCTTGTCGATCTTAGGAACGCCTTGCGGGAACGTGTAGCCATTATTCGCGATGAAGAAAGCCGGCGCGACCAACCGATTCACCTCGCGCGCTTGCAAAGGGTGTCGGAAAAGATCGCGCGGCTCGAAGCCGCTCTGCCACGCCCGCTCGACCCGCAGCTGGCGCATTATCTCAAACGCAAAAGCTACGCCAAAGCGCTCGAATTTTTGGAACAATGTGGCACGGCCTTCTAGGCCGTGTTCTCATCGGCAAGATGCCGAGGCCACTTGCCTAGCGCGAATACAGCTCGACGATCAACTGCTCGTTGACCATCGGCTGCATCTCTTCGCGCGAGGGGATGTGGGCGACTTTGCCTTTGAGCGCGTCGCGGTCGGCCGTCAGCCAATCCGGCACGGGCACGATTTGGGTCAGGTCGAGGTTGCGCACGACGAGCTGACGCGATTTGGGCTTGTCTTTGATCGCGATCTCGTCGCCGGCTTTGACGTTGTAGGAAGCGACATTGACGGTGCGCCCATTCACGAGCACGTGCCCGTGGGACACGAGCTGGCGCGCGGCGGCGCGGGTGTTGGCGAAGCCGAGCCGGAACACGACGTTGTCGATCCGGGTCTCGAGCAACTGGAGCAGCGTCTCGCCGGTCACGCCGCGCTTGCGCAATGCGTGCTGGAAAATGCGCCGGAACTGACGCTCGAGCAGCCCGTACTGGTAACGGAGCTTTTGTTTTTCGCCGAGCGCGATTGCATAATCGGACTGCTTGCGCCGCGATCCCTTTGGCCCGTGCATGCCGGGCGGATAATTTTTTCGCTCGAGCGATTTCGATGATCCGAAAATCGGCACGCCATAGCGGCGGCTGACTCTTGTTTTTGGTCCGGTGTAGCGAGCCATGGTGAAAGTGACTAGAGTTTAGACGCGGCGCTGTTTCGGCGGCCTACAGCCGTTGTGCGGGACCGGGGTAACGTCGCGAATCACGGTCAGATCGAGGCCAATCGCTTGCAAGGCGCGCACGGCTGATTCGCGCCCGGCGCCGGGGCCTTTGACCCGCACTTCGACTTCTTTCAGTCCGTGGCCCATTGCCTGACGCGACGCGTCCTGCGCCACCATCTGCGCCGCATACGCGGTGCTCTTGCGCGAGCCTTTGAACCCGACCTTGCCGGCGCTCGACCAGCCGATCACCCGCCCCTGCATGTCGGTGATGGTAACGATGGTGTTGTTGAACGTCGCGAGCACGTGCGCGACGCCGGAGTGAACGTTCTTGGCTCCCTTGGCCTTGATGATCTTGACCGGCTCAATCGCTTCGCCGGTCAACGAAAGGTCCTCTTTCGGCGGCGCAGCGGCGGGCGCGGCCGGTTCCTTGCGCGGCTTGGCCGGCTTCTTGGCGGCCGGCTTTGTTTCCTCGGTCGCCGCGGCCTGGGGCGTCGGATGCTCGGGATCGGCGGCTTTGACGGCGGGCTTGTTATCCTTCGGTTTCTCGGGGTGTTTCGGTTCAGCCATTTTGTTGATTAAACTTTCCCGGCTTTCGCGTCGGGATTGCGGATCACGCCGACGGTCTTGCGCGGGCCTTTCCGGGTGCGCGCGTTTGTTGACGTGCGCTGGCCGCGCACGGGAAGTCCGCGGCGGTGACGGACGCCGCGATAACAATTGATCGCTTGCAGGCGTTTCAATCGTGATGGCGTGAATGATCTCGTTCAACTGTTGCGGCGACAGGTCTTTCGCGCGCGTGTTCGGGTCGATATTGGTTTGCTCGAGGATGCGTCTCGCGGTGCTAAAGCCGATCCCGTAAATGTAGGTCAGCGACGCCTCGATCCGTTTGTCGGCCGGGATTTCAACTCCAAGTAATCTGGGCATGTTTTATTTTCCTCTCGTCACTCGGTCACTACCCCTGCCTCTGCTTGTGCCGCGGGTTTTTGCAAATCACGCGGACGACATTTTTGCGCTTCACGATCCTGCAGCTTGCGCAAAGCCGTTTCACTGATGGTCGCACTTTCATAAAAGGTAATTGATCGTCGATCTAACGAGGGCCGCGGCAGCATGTCCGCGGTATCATTTCTGGCGGTAAGTGATCCGCCCCTTCGACAAATCGCAGGGGGAAATCTCTAGCATAACTTTGTCGCCTGGCAAGATGCGAATGAAGTGGAGCCGCATCTTGCCTGAGATATGGGCGAGCACGTTGTGGCCGTTCGGCAACGCGACGCGAAACATGGTGTTGGGCAGCAGCTCGACGACCGTGCCCTCTACTTCAATTGCGTCTTTGCGTGCCATGTCAAAATTTCGGGCTCCCCATTGGTGATGAGGACGGTGTGCTCGAAGTGCGCCGAGGGCATGCCGTCGGCGGTGCAAGCGGTCCAGCCGTTGTCGAGCAGGATGACCGCTTCGGTGCCGGAATTAATCATCGGCTCGATCGCCAATGTCATGCCGGGCTTCAATTTCGGGCCGGTGCCGCGCCGGCCGTAGTTCGGGATCTGCGGTTCTTCGTGCAATTTGCGGCCGACACCGTGCCCGACGAATTCGCGCACGACATTGAAATGGCTCCGGCGCGCTTCGTCCTCAATCTCCGCCCCGATGTCCCCGAGTCTGCGCCCCGCGTACGCGACTGCGATGGCGCGCGCAAGCGCGGCTTCGGTCGTGCGCAGCAAGCGCTCGGTGCGGTCATCAACGATCCCGACCGGCACGGTGGTCGCGTTATCGCCCACCCAGCCGTCCTGAACGATGCCGATGTCGAGCTTGACGATGTCGCCGTATTGAATCCGCCGCTGACTGCCGATGCCGTGGATGACTTCGTCGTTGAGCGAGATGCAAATGTTGCCCGGGAAAACGCGGTGCCCGAGTCGATAACCGAGAAACGCGCTCTTCACGTTCGCTTGCTGCATGAATGCGGCGGCGGCCTCGTCCACTTCCTTGGTCGAAACACCCGGGCAATCATCATCGTTTGTCTTCGATCAGGCCCGACACGTCTGCGAACACCACCTCGCGGTCGCGGTTCCCATCGATCCGGTGCAAGATCGACATCTTCCTGTAGAAATCGGCCAGCGGCTGCGTTTTCGTGTTGTATTCCGCGAGCCGTTTTTGCAGCACGGTCACGTCGTCGTCGCTCCGGCGCTCGAGGTGGCCGTCGCAGTAAGGGCAAACCGCGCGCTCGGAAAATTTCGCGGCGTTCGCGCTCGTGACGAACCCGCAACTGCGACATTGCAATCGTCCCGAGATGCGTTCGCGCACCGTCTCTTCCGAAACCTCCAGCCAGATCGCCAGATCAAGAGCTGTTCGTAACCGCGCGAGGATCGAGGATAAACTCTGCGCTTGCGGCAGCGTGCGCGGGAAGCCGTCGAACACGAAGCCATGGCTTCCATGCAGCCGCAGCCAATCTTCAATAAGCTCGATGATGATGTCATCGGACACGAGGTCGCCGCGCTGAAGTGTCTCCGCCGTTTTTAATCCAAGCGGCGTCCCGAGATCTCTTTCCCGCCGCAAGATCGGTGAAGTAACGGGAATACCGAACTGTCGGGTGATCATTTCGGCTTGTGTGCCTTTGCCGGAACCCGGCGCGCCGAGGAGAACGAGCCGCCGCTTCACTTCGAGGCGAGAAAAGCCGCGACACCGCCGATAATCACGACCGCGATGCCGACGTAGAGCCACATCAACACTCCGCGACCGGCCGCTTCACCGCGCGCGTAGGTGGCGCGATCAAACGCGCGTCCCCGGATCCGGCCTTTGCGCAGGAATCCATCGTAATGTCGCTGGATCAAATGCGTTTCAACCTGGCGCATCGTGTCAAGCATCACGCCGACAACAATGAGCAAACTCGTGCCGCCAAAAAATTGCGCCGTGATTGTGGGCACGTGTAGCCCTTGGCTGAGCAAGCTCGGCAAAATCGCGATGATGGTCAGCGCCACCGCGCCCGCGAAGGTCAGGCGGCTCATTGTCGTATCGAGAAATTTCGCGGTCGGTTCGCCCGGTCGCACACCGGGGATGTAACCGCCGTATTTTTTTAGATCATCGGCGATCTGCGTCGGCTGAAACTGCGTCGCGACCCAGAAATAGCTGAAGAAGAAAATCATGGCCGCCAGAACGGCATAGTGCGGCCAGCCATTAGAGAGCGCGGCCGCAACCCGCGCCGCAAAGGGACTGCTCTTGAAAGCATAGCTGACGATGGTCGTGGGAAACAAAAGAAGCGCCCACGCGAAGATGATCGGCATCACACCGGAGTAATTGACCTTCAGCGGCATGTATTGGGTTTGGCCGCCGTACATTTTGCGACCGACCACGCGCTTGGCGTACTGAACGGTGATCTTGCGCTGACCTTGTGTGATCGCGATCACCCCCGCGATGACAAGGATCAAGAATAGAACCATTAGGACCAGCACCATCGGGTTAACCTGGGTGGCCGCGCCGCCGCTGGGCACAAACGTTTTCCAGGCCTGGGCGAGCGCGGCGGGCAGGCGCGCAACGATGCCGATGGTGATAATGAGCGAAATGCCGTTGCCGATGCCGCGCTCGGTGATCTGGTCGCCGAGCCACATGAGAAAAAGCGTGCCGGTGGTGAGCGAGATCACGGTGACAATCCGAAACGTCCAGCCGAGATCGTCTACCAAGGGAATGCCGAGCTGTCGGATCGTGTCGGTGATTCCGGGCAGAGTGATGTGATACGACTCGGGGTGCTGAAATGACACGGCCAGCATGTAACCCTGGAAAATGCACAGACCGAGCGTGGCGTAGCGCGTCATCTGCATTATTTTCTGGCGGCCGCCGTCTTCGCGCGCGAGCCGGCTCAACCGCGGGATCACCGCCGTCAGCAGCTGCATCATGATCGACGCACTGATGTAAGGCATGATACCGAGCGAAAAAACTGCGCAATTCTCCAGCGCACCACCGCTGAATAAATTGAACAGCGCCGCGATCTGGCCGCCGGTCTTTTCGGTGAGCGCGGTGCGGAACCATTCCTGGATGACAGCCTGATTCACGCCCGGCGTGGTGATCGCGGCGCCGAGCCGCACGATCACGATCACCGCCAGCGTGAACAAGATCCGCCGGCGCAGCTCCGGGATTTTGAGCGTGTTTACAAAGGCCGAAACCATTCGCTAAATCTGGAACAACTCACATCGAGCGCTAGCTCTTGCGTGATGTTTTCTTCGGCGTCGCCCGGGCCGAAGTTTTTCTTGTCGATCTTTTCTTCGCCGTCACCGCCGGCTGCGTTTGGTTTGCGGCAAGATCGACATCTTCAGGCGTCGGGGCTGGTGCAGGCGCTCGACGCTCGCGCAGTGTGATCGTGCCGCCGGCTTTCTCAATTTTTTCCCGGGCGCCTGCGCTCACTTTGTCGGCTTCGATCGTGAGGCCGTGTTTCAATTCGCCGTCGCCGAGAATTTTGATTCCATCGAAATCACCGCGCACAAGTTTCGACTCGCGCAGCAGCTGTTCGTTCACGGTCGTGCCGGTTTTGAAATCTGCGAGGTCGGCGAGATTAACAATCGCGTAGCGCTTGTGAAAGGCGGCGTTGTTAAAGCCCCGCTTCGGCAAACGCCGGATCAGCGGCATCTGGCCGCCTTCAAATCCGAGGCGGATACTGCCACCGGAGCGGGCTTTCTGACCTTTGGTGCCTTTGCCGCTGGTCTTGCCGTGACCCGAGCTTTCACCGCAGCCGAGCCGTTTGGTTCGGTGCCGCGCGCCGGGACGCGGCCGCAGATTATGAAGACGCAACATGCTGATCTGCCTTTCCGTCGCCGGCCTTGATACCGCGGACCTGCAAAATCTCGTCGCGCCGGCGCAACGCGCGCAGCGCCGCCATTGTCGCCTTCACGACATTAGCGTGGTTACTTGAACCGAGAGATTTCGCGAGCACATCGCGAATCCCCGCGGCCTCGACCACTGCGCGCACACCGCCACCCGCGATTACGCCCGTTCCCGGCGACGCTGGCCGCAGCAGAACGCGGCCGCCGCCGAATTCGCCGATCGTCTCGTGCGGGATCGTGTTTTCGTGCAGGGAAACTTTGACCATCGATTTGCGCGCGGCTTCCGACGCCTTGCGAATCGCTTCCGAAACTTCGTTCGCTTTTCCGAAACCGTAACCAACCTTGCCATCGTGATCGCCGGCCACGATCAACGCGCTGAAACTGAATCGCCGCCCGCCTTTCACCACTTTCGCGCAGCGATTGATGAACACGACTTTTTCCGTCGTGTCACCTTTGGCCGCCGGGGTCCGGTCGGGATTACGCGAATCGCGTCTACTTGGAGGTCCTTGTGCCATTGTCTAAAATTTCAATCCACCTTCACGCGCCGCGTCGGCCAGCGCCTTCACTTTGCCCTGATACTGGAAGCCGCCGCGATCGAACACGACCTTGTCGATCTTTTTGTCCAGTGCGCGCTCGGCAATCACTTTGCCGACGACTTCGGCCGTCGCGCGGTTGGCCGCGGCCTTGTTTTTGCCAAGCACGTCTTTCTCGGCGGTCGACGCAGCGACCAGCGTTTTCGCGGCGGCGTCATCGATGACCTGCGCGTAAACGTGTTTGCCGGAAAAGAAGATCGACAATCGCGGCCGTGCGGCGGTACCGGAGATTTTTTTCCGGATCCGCCGATGCAAACGTGCGCGCGCAGTTTTTCGATTAAACGTCGCCATAAATTACTGGACGGTCTTGCCCTCCTTGCGCCGGATTTGCTCGCCGGCATAGCGAACACCCTTTCCTTTGTAGGGCTCGGGCGGATAGAACCGGCGAATATCGGCGGCGACTTGACCGACCAGTTTTTTATCGACGCCTTCGATCGTGATCCTGGTCTGATCGGCGACGGTAATTTTAATGTCCTTCGGAATCGGAAACAGCACCGGGTGCGAAAAACCGAGGCTCAGATTGAGGTTCGACCCCTGCACGACGGCTTTAAAACCGACGCCTTCGATCTCGAGATTTTTCCTGAAACCTTCGCTCACGCCCTGGAGCATGTTGTGAACCAGAGCGCGCGAGAGACCGTGCAAGGCTTTCGCGCTGCGGCTCTCGGCCGAGCGCGCGAGCATGACCTGATTGTTGTCGATCCTGGCCGAGATCGCAGGCGGCAGCTTCCAATTGAGTTTTCCTTTCGGCCCTTCGACCGCGACACCGCCGTCATTGTCGATGTTGACCTTGACCTTGTCGGGAATCTCAATCGCTTTATTTCCGATTCGTGACATGGGTTCGTGATTTGTTACAAAAGTTACAAAGATTAAATCGTTACCAGATGTAGGCGAGCAGTTCGCCTCCCACTTTTTGTTTCTTCGCTTCGCGGCCCGACAACACGCCGCGCGAGGTGGAAAGAATTGACACGCCCATACCACCGAGCACGCGCGGGATTTCATCAGCGCCGACGTATCGGCGCAAGCCCGGCCGGCTCACCCGACGCAGCCCGGTGATCGCGCTCGTTTTATCGACGAGCTTGTTTGTGATCCTGATTCGCGGGTGCGCCGCGCTCGTGTCGACGGCGTAATCGGCGATGTAACCTTCATCCTTCAAAATCCGCGCGATCTCGGCCTTCATCTTCGAATACGGCACGACGATGTCGATCTTCTGCGCGCGCACGCCATTGCGCACGCGAGCCAGAAGATCGGCAATCGGATCAGTTATAGCACTCATTTCAATCAGGTGGTCTGCGCGGCGGCGGGTCCGCCTTCGGACGGACTCGCTGTGGCGAGCTTGCGGGCCCGGTCGCTGAACGGCATGCCCATTTCGCTCAAGAGCGCTTTGGCTTCCTCGTCGGTCCGCGCGCTGGTCACGATAGTAACATCAAAACCGATGTTGCGCTTGATTTTATCGAGTTCGACCTCGGGAAAAATGGTCTGATCGGCCACGCCGAGCGTGTAGTTGCCGTGCCGATCGAAGCAGCGCGGCGAGACGCCGCGGAAATCGCGGATGCGCGGCAGCGCCGCTTTGATCAGGCGCTCAAGAAATTCATACATGCGCGCGCCGCGCAACGTCACTTTCGCGCCGATCGCCTGGTCCTTGCGCAATTTGAAATTGGAAATGCTTTTCTTGGCGCGGGTTTCGACCGGCCGCTGGCCGGTGATCAACGCCAGCTCGGCCTTGGCCTCCTCCAGCGCCGTTTTCACGTCTCCTTGCGATCCGACCGACGTGTTGATCACCACCTTTTCCACTTTCGGGGTCTGGTGAACGTTCTTATAGCCGTGCCGCTGCTGCAGCGTCGGCATTACCTTCTCCTTGTAGTGGCGGTAAAATTCGTTCTGCTCTTTCACGATTTCGCCGTTTCTTTTTCTTTTTTCTTTTTCTCCGCCGCCGGTTTTTCACCGCGCTCGAGCAACTTCACGTTCGAGATATGGATCGGCCCTTCGCGCTCGGCGATCTTGCCGCTCGGGTTGTCCTGCGATTTGCGCAGATGCTTCTTGATGATGCGCACGCCTTCGATCAGCACCTGCTGCTTGCGCGGAATCACCTGCAGGATCCGGCCGGAGGAACCACGGAAGTTGCCCGAGATCACCTCGACCTGATCGCCTTTTTTAACGTGAAACTTGATCCGGTTCATAAAACTTCCGGCGCAAGCGAGACGATTTTCATAAAGTTTTTCTCGCGCAATTCGCGCGCGACTGGACCGAAAATGCGGGTGCCGCGCGGGTTCAGATCCTTGTCGATGATCACGATCGCGTTGTTATCGAAGCGGAGGAGCGAACCATCGTCGCGTTTAATCGGCTGACGTGTGCGAACGAGGACTGCGCGCACAACCTCGCCCTTTTTCACGGTGCCGGTGGCGCTCGCCTCCTTCACATTGGCGGTGATAACGTCGCCGATCCCGGCGTAAAGCGTCGCTTTACCGATCACGCCGATCATCGTGGCCATGCGCGCGCCGGTATTGTCGGCCACATCGAGTCTGGATCGAATCTGCACCATAAGATCGACAATTATTTTTGGAGCACCTCCACAAGGCGCCACCGTTTCAGCTTGCTCAGCGGCCGCGTCTCCATGATCCGCACTGTGTCGCCGGTTTTGGCTTTGTTCTCCTCGTCGTGCGCGTAAAACTTTCTCATCTGCTTGACGATCTTGCCGAAGCGCGGATGCGGCACACGGGTGACCGTTTGCACGACAATCGTCTTGTTCATCTTGTCCGAGATCACTTCGCCCACGCGCGTCTTGCGATGGGCGCGAGTAAAGCGCGCCGGCAATGGCGGCGGCTGTGGCTGTATCGGTTGTTCGGCCATAAATTATTTCTGCTTCTTCGCTGCCGGTTCGGCCGCAGCTTCGGCGGGTTGTTTTGCGCGCTGTGTCAGCACGGTCTCGATCCGTGCCACATCGCGCCGGAGCAAACGCAATCGGCTCGGCTGCTCGAGCTGGCCGCTCTGCTGTTGCAATCGCAGATGTAACCTCTCCTGGCGCAAGTCGCGACGCTTCGTCAACAACTCGTCCGTGCTCATCTCAATGATCTCCTTCATTTTCATGCGACGGCGACGTGATGGCGGCTGATGAACTTGGTGCGCACCGGCAGTTTGTCGGCGGCGAGGCGCAACGATTCGCGCGCGACCGATTCCGGAACGCCATCCAGCTCAAATAAAATGTTGCCCGGCCGCACGGTTGCGACCCAGAACTCTGGTTGACCTTTGCCTTTACCCATGCGCGTTTCCGGCGGGCGCGCGGTGACCGATTTATCCGGGAAAATGCGGATCCAAAGTTTGCCTT
>QHPZ01000066.1 GCA_003219225.1 Verrucomicrobiota bacterium
CAGCCGATGATGCTCACATCATTGTTGCTGGTTGCGGTTGGCATCGGCGCGGCCGCTTTCGTTTACCGTAGCGCGATACAAGATCGACAGCGTGATCCGCTGGAGCGGGTTCAGCCGGCGCTCTTCCGGTTTTTAGCGAATCGCATGTGGCTGGACGAGCTTTATGGCAACACGGTCATTCTCTTGAGTAAAAGCGCCGCGGGCCTGACTGATTGGCTCGACCGGTTTTTTTGGGACGGTTTTGTCCGTGCGGCCGGAGCGCTCGCAGAGGTGTTTGGGATTTTTACGGCGAAAACCGACGACCGCGGGATCAACACCGCCGTGGATCAAACGATGGGCGGCGGACGCGGTTTTGGCCGCGCGATGTCAGCATGGCACTCGGGACAAATCCAGATTTATCTCGGCGTAATCGCGATCGGCGCAATCGCGCTGCTTCTTCTCTACGCATGGTTGGGCTGATCACAGTATTAATCTTGATTCCGTTGCTGGGGGCGCTGGCCGTCTCGGCCTGGCCGCACCGCAACGCTCGGCCGATCGCGCTTTTTGCTAATCTCATCTCGGGCGTGTGCGCGTTGAGTGTGTGGCAGCGGTTCGACTCGCACGCTTCGCTGTTGCAATTCGTGGAACGTCACCAATGGATTCCCTCCATCGGCGCCGAATATCTCGTGGGCGTCGACGGGTTAAGCCTGCTGCTCGTTTTGCTCACCTCGATTGTCGTTCCATTCGGATTGCTTGCGCAATCGGGCGATCGCGGTTTCTGCGCCATCATGCTGATCATGCAAGCCGCGCTCTATGGCACCTTCACCGCCCAGAATTTTCTCCTCTGGTTCTTATTTTACGAGATGAGCCTGATCCCCGCGTTCCTGCTCATCAAAATTTACGGCGGGGAAAATCGCGATGCCGCCGCGACCAAATTTTTCGTTTACACATTTCTCGGCAGCGTCGCGATGCTGCTCGCATTTCTCGGGATTTATTTCGCGCGCGGAACTTTCGATTTCGCGCAACTTGTCGATCTTGCACGGAGCAATGGCGGGCTGCTCAGCGGCAAAATGGCATGGCTCGTTTTCGCCGGAATTTTCCTCGGGCTCGCGGTCAAGGTGCCGCTGTTCCCATTCCACACCTGGTTGCCGGACGCCTACCAAGCCGCGCCGACCGGCGTCGCCATGGTGCTGACCGGCGCGCTTTCGAAAATGGGCGTCTATGGTTTTATCCGGCTGCTGCTGCCGTTGTTCCCAACGCAAATCAAAATCGCCGGCCCATGGCTGCTCGCGCTCGCGGTCTGCTCGATCGTTTTCCCGCCGCTGGCGGCGTGGATGCAGCGCGATCTCAAACGCATGGTCGCGTACTTGTCGGTCAACCACCTGGGCTATTGCATGCTCGGGCTGTTCGCGCTCCCGTCTGCCTCAACGATGTCGGCCATCGATACGCACGCTGCGCTCAGCGGAGTGTTTCTACAAATTTTCAACCACGGCATCACCGCCGCCGCGCTGTTTTATTTTGTCGGTTTGCTTGAACAACGGCGGGGCGCGTGCGGGGTTGATGATTTCGGCGGACTCATGCAGCGGACACCGTTGCTGTGCGGCTGGATGAGCGTAGCGATGTTTTCCTCGTTAGGTCTGCCCGGACTAAACGGTTTCGTCGGGGAATTTCTCATCTTCAAAGGCTCATTCGCCGTCGCCGCCGGATTTACGGCGATTGCGGTAATCGGCCTGCTTTTTACCGCCGTCACGTTCATGCGCGCCATGCAATCGCTCTTCAGCGGCCCCTTGTCCGAACCCTGCCGCACGTTTCCCGACCTTCTCCGCAGCGAAAAACTCGTCGTCGTCCCGGTGACGCTGCTCATGTTCGCAGTCGGTCTCTGGCCGCAGTTCCTCTTTAACATCTTCAACGCAACGGTCGCTCAGATGGCGCGGTTGTTTGCGTAATTTAACCCGGATGAAGCGCGAAATCATTCTCGCCACACGCATAGTGCAAGCGATTCGCTGGCTGCGCGGGGAGAAAGTTCTCCCCGATTCCGATCTCGCTGCGCTTTATGGCGTCGTTATGTTTCGGCTTACCGTGGAGGAACTACGCGCTTTGAGATGCCAATTTGGCATCTCAAAGCCAGGGCGCGGAGGCTTGCGGTATCGTCCCTATGCTCTTCACTGAACAGGGTGTAGCAATGCTGTCGAGCGTGTTGAACAGCGAGCGTGCGGTCAAGGTGAACATCGCGATCATGCGCGCCTTCGTGAAGCTGCGCGAAACACTCGAGACGAACCGCGAACTTGCACGAAAATTCGCCGAGCTCGAAAGCCGCGTCGGCAAACATGATGAGGAAATTGCCGCGATCATCGAAGCAATTCGACAGTTGATGATGCCGCCAGAGAAACCGCGGCGCGAAATCGGCTTTCACGTGCGCGAGAAAGCGGCGCGTTATCGGGCGCGCAACGGCCGATGATCGCCTGGACGATTTACGTCACGTTCGGCGGGGCGATCATCACACTACTTCTGCCGCAGGTTGTCGCGAAGTGGACCGCGCTTCTCACCAGTCTTGCCGGCCTCGCCATCAGTGTCGTTGCATTTTGCCAAACCCCAATTGTCGATCTCATCAGCCTGACTCTCGTCGTTGTGACCGGTATTGCCGCCGTCAGCGCGGTCCTCTTTTCATGGGATGTCGATCTTCGGGAGAATGAATTTTTTTTCTGGCTGCTACTCGTCGTCGCCGGGTCATACGGCGTGTTTCTCAGCGCCGACCTCTTTTTGCTCTTCCTCTTTTACGAGCTGGTGATCGTGCCGAAGTATTTCCTGATCGCCATCTGGGGGTCGACGAACAAGGAGTACGGCGCGATGAAGTTGACTCTCTATTCGTTCTTCGGCGGCATGTTCGCGTTTCTCGGGATCCTGGCGGCGTATGTGAGCGCTGGCTCACTCGATTTGAATCAGCTCGCGCAGTTCCAATTTTCACCGCAACTGCAAGCATGGGCGTTTCCGATTTTGTTTCTCGGCTTTGCCGTGCTCGCCGGCGTCTGGCCGTTGCACACCTGGGCGCCGACCGGCCACGTGGCCGCGCCTACTGCCGGCTCGATGTTGCTTGCCGGTATCGTGATGAAGCTCGGCTCCTACGCCGGGCTGCGCGTCGCGATGAACATTTTCCCGCAAGGCTTTTACCTCTGGCGCAACACCATCGCGGTTCTCGCCGTCATCGGGATTCTTTATGCAGCGGCCGTCGCGCTTCGGCAGAGCGATCTCAAATTCGTCATCGGCTACTCGAGCGTCAGCCACATGGGTTTCGTGTTATTGGGCCTGGCGACCGCAAACGCGCTCGGTGTTTCCGGCGCAGTGCTGCAAATGTTTTCCCACGGCGTGATCGCGGCTCTGCTCTTCGCCGTCGCCGGACGCATGATTTACCGGCGGACGCACACGCGCGAGCTCGATCGATTGTCGATCTTGCAACTGAACCGCGCGTTGCCGTTCGCGGCGTTCACTTTCGTGATCGCATCGGCGGCATCGATGGGCATTCCTGGTTTCAGTGGGTTCGCCGCCGAAATCACCATCCTGATCGGCGCGTGGCACAGCTTTCCCGTCGCCGTCTGGATTACTGCTGCAGGAATGGTTCTCGTCGCCGCGTTCACATTGCGCGCGCTCAAACGATCTTTCTTCGGTGAGAGTAGCGCTGAGTCAGGTGGATCGGCCGCTCCGACGGACGATGTTAAACAAATGTCGGCTTCGCCGACACAAATACCATCGAGCGCGGAGCGCTCGATCCACCTCGAACCGATCACGCTCGCCGAAAAATGCGGCGCTTGTCTGCTCATGTTTGCCACGCTCGCGGTGGGTCTTTACCCAAAACTGTTGCTCGACCGCATTATGCCGGCGGTCGAAGCGATGCGCTTCCTGAAATGAGCTACCTGGAACTTCTGAAGCTCGCTTCCGCCGAAGCGATCGTCGTGTTGACGGCGCTCGTCGTCCTCGCCATTGGCCTAAGTCGGTGGGGCGAAACTCTGTCGAGCCGACGAATTTGCGCGCTTGTCGCCGCAATCGGACTGCTCATCGCCGTCGGCGTGATTCTTGTCCTGCCGCGCAACGCGACTCTCTTTGCCGGGATGCTGGTGATCTCGCCTCTCAATTCGCTCTTCAAAATCATCTGCCTCGGTCTTGCGCTGGTCACAGTCGCCTTAACCGGGGGTGAAAAAACTTTGCGCAATCGCGGCGAATACCTCGCCATCGTCCTGCTCGCCACGGTCGGACTGATGTTGCTGGTGGGCAGCGAAGAGCTGCTCATGATCTTCATCGGTCTCGAGCTCCTCGGCCTCTCACTTTACGTCATGACCGCGTTTGATAAGATCGACATCTTCTCGGCCGAAGCTGGCCTGAAGTACTTTCTTTTTGGCAGCACCGCCAGCGCGTTCACCCTGTTCGGAATCAGTCTCGTCTACGGCATGTCAGGTTCGACAGCGCTCGCTACGATCGCGGCGAAATTAACCGGCGCACCGGTGCAGCCGCTGCTGGCCGTTGGCATTGTCATGACATTGATCGGTTTCGCCTTCAAGATCGCGGCTGCGCCATTTCATCTCTGGGCGGCGGATGCTTATCAAGGCGCGCCGGTAACGATTTGCGCCGGTGCGCGGCCGCGCCGATTGGCACGCGATGATCGCCGGCTGGTCGCCCGTGCTGGCGGTCCTCGCCGCATTGTCGATCTTGCTGGGCAATTTCGTCGCGCTCGCCCAGACGAATGTTCGCCGGCTGCTGGCTTACTCTGCCGTTGCCCATGGCGGCTACACTTTGCTCGGCTTGATCGCCGGCGGACGCGACGGATTCGCCGCGACCCTCTTTTATACGACAACCTACGCAATCACGCTCATCGGCGCGTTCGCTGTCGTGGGCCTTGTGCGCCGCGACACCGGTGGGGACAATCTGGAGAATTTTGGCGGCTTGCGCACGCGCTCGCCCGTAATGGCCGCGTGCATGTCGATCTTCATGTTGTCGCTCGCCGGAATCCCGCCGCTGGCCGGCTTCTTCGGCAAGTTTTACCTTTTCAGCGTTGCGCTTGGGGCCGGTAACAATCACGGCCTGCTCTGGCTCGTCGCGGTTGCGCTCTTCGGCAGCTTCGTGTCGCTCTATTATTATTTGATCGTGATCAAAGTGATGTTCGTCGAGCAGCCGATCGTCGCCGACTCGTCACTCGTCACTCGTCACTCGTCACTTCTGGATCGGATCACTGTTTCCGTGCTCGCCACGATCATTCTCCTCATCGGCATTCTGCCGACGCCGCTGCTGTCAAAAATCGTTGCCGCATTATCGTGAACCGCGCTTGGCGCACGCGTCGCGGATCACTTTTATTCTCGTCACTCGCCGCCGGCCACTGCCAGAATGCCGGTATGAGAATTTTCACCACATTGTTCGCCGTGATCGCGCTTGGTCCGTTGTCGATCTTCGCGCAGGAAGAGACCAAAGACCAAGCCGATAAAGCCTTGCAACCGGCGCAGACCAGGTTGCCCGAAGATCAACCGAGGGCGGCCACTTCACCGTCAGCCGCCGCCACGACCCCAACAACGACAGAGTCGAGTCCGGCCGCTTCACCTGGCCAGCCGAACGAAGCCGAGCTGATGAAACAGATGACGGAGATGTCGAAGTTGAACGAAAACCACAAACTCCTCGCCAGCCTCAGCGGCAATTGGACGTTCAAGGTTAAGTTCTGGATGAATCCGAATCCAGGCGCGCCGCCGCAGGAATCCAGCGGAACAGGCACCCGAAAATCGATGATGGACGGACGTTACTTCGTCATGGACGTGACCGGAAAAATGCAGATGCCCGGTCCCGATGGCAAAATGAAGGATGTCACTTTCAAAGGGCAGGGCATCGAAGGTTACGACAACGTGAAAAAGAAATTCGTCGGCTCCTGGATCGACAATATGGGCACTGGCATCGAGCTATCCGAAGGCACCTACGACGGCGCGACCAAAACCTTCACCTATACCTCCGAAGTCGAGGTCATTCCCGGGATGAAAACGCCCATTCGCGAAGTCCTCAAGCTCACCGACAAGGACCACATGATGCTCGAGTGGTACGAAACTCAGGGCGGCCAGGAACGCAAAACCATGGAGATTGCGTACACGCGGAAGAAATAAAACGATGACGTGCCCGCCGTAGTCCCGCGATTGCGGGACGAAGGCGGTAGTCTCACACGTCAGCGGTCAATCTGCTCGGGATTGGTTCTGTTTTCGCGCCAACTGCAGCGGAATGAAGTAGGACAGAAACGCGACCAAAAACACGATCAGCCCGAGACGCACATTCAAAGTGATCGCGATCAACGATTCAGCCACGCCGAAGATCCAGACAAAAGCTTCCCCGGCAAACGCCTGCACCCAGTGCGGCGAACGCCCGCTGGGCGAAACGCGCGGACGGAGCGTCGGCCAAAATCGCGGCACCGCCCTTACGTAAGCGCGATACGATTCGCCCAGCGTTTGGCGCAACGCTTCTTCTTCGCGACCGATCAGTCGGGAGACAAAAATCCAGTTCGCCAGCACAAGGAAGATGAAGCCGGTGCGGCTGGCGAGCACTCCGATTCCCGCCGCCAGCGGCAAGTTCCCGAGATAAAGCGGATTTCGCGTGTACCGGAATGGTCCATCGACCACGAGCGCATCCGAATGTTGCGATGCGTCGTGAACAATCGCGCTTTGCAGATATGCCGCCGCCCACGTCCGCAACGCCGCCGCCGCAAAGACGAACAGCGCCCCGATTCCAACTATAGTTCGTGCAAACCTTGCTGCTTCGGCCGTGTGCGCAGCAATTCCCGGCGCAATCAATTGTCGCAGCGCAACGATGAATTGCGCGTGATCCAAGATCGACAAGGCGAACCCGACAAAATAGATCGCGCAGATGATCCAGAACCGGTACTCGAATTCGAAGCGCGTTGCGACCATGGTCTGAGTTTGCCACTACGCTCGTCGGCGAGACAGGCACAGCTTTGCTCGTCACTCGTCACCCGCCACTCATCACTTTTTCTTCGTCGATCTTCAGGTAATCGTCGCGTGGAGGACTGAATGTATCGAGCACCCGCGTCGGCTCGATCGTTTCGACGCCGTGCGGAATGTTGGCGGCGAGATAAAACGAATCACCGGTTGAAAGCTCATGCGGCAC